>DAIMEA010000520.1:0-2842 GCA_036725585.1 Prolixibacteraceae bacterium
TATGCGGTTTTCGCACACTCTTCGGCTGCCGAAGAGTGTGCGAAAACCGCATACGACCTTCCGTAACCCAAGGTCGTATGCGGTTTTCGCACACTCTTCGGCAGCCGTTTGTGCAGCATAGGGCGTATTTTTCTTCGAGCCTCTGAATCCTTTCTTACCGGCCGATGACCAGGAGATCACCTCGCCGTTGTCGTTGGCCAGCGAAACAATGATGTTGTTGAACGAGGAGTGGATATGGGCCTGTCCGGTCGGTTCAACCTTAACGACTCTCTTTTTTGAAGTAGTTCCTGACTTTTTTGCCATAATTTATTACCTGTTATTTCGTCGCTTTCTTTTTGTTTGCAACAGTTTTACGCTTACCTTTCCGGGTGCGGGCATTGTTTTTGGTACTTTGTCCGCGAACCGGCAATCCAATACGGTGGCGAATGCCCCGGTAACAGCCAATATCCATCAAGCGTTTGATGTTCAATTGGGTTTCGGAGCGAAGTTCACCCTCGACCTTCATGCTCGAACCGATGATCGAACGAATCGACTGAAACATATCGTCGTTCCATTCCTGAACCTTAAGGTCTTTATCGACTCCGGCCTGATCGAGAATTTTTCGGGCGCTGCTGCGTCCGATCCCATAGATATAGGTTAACGCAACTTCACCACGCTTGTTATTGGGAATATCAACACCAACTATACGAGCCATAGTATTCTGAATTATTTTTTGGTTTACAAATTAACCCTGACGTTGTTTGAACTTCGGATTTTTTTTATTGATGACGTATAAACGTCCCTTCCTCCGTACAATCTTGCAGTCAGCGCTCCGTTTTTTTATTGATACACGTACTTTCATCGTTTCATGATTATCATGGTTTTACACCCGGCAAAACGTTTTTTAAAAATTGCCACAAAATTACACTTTTCTTCGGGACAATCCCTAACGTTTTGCTGATTTCAATGCTTATTTATATCGAAATGAAATCCTTCCTTTGGTCAGATCGTAGGGCGACATTTCGACCCGGACCTTATCACCCGGAAGAATTTTTATGTAATGCATGCGCATTTTCCCGGAAATATGCGCCGTTATTACATGTCCGTTCTCCAGTTCCACACGAAACATGGCATTCGACAATGCTTCGATGATGGTTCCATCTTGTTCAATTGAAGGCTGTTTTGCCATACATTATCTCATTTTTCTTTTCTATACTGCTCCTGAGGGTCCTTTTCGACCGCATTTCTTTTTAACCGGGCCTCCTCCTGTCGAACGATGATTCACACCGAAAGCAACGTGCATCCATTCAGGGCAACCCCAACTGCAGCAACTTTTCAATATCAGCCGCAAAATTACTGCAGAACCGTTAAAATGCAAACCGTAACAAATGTTGTTGAACGCAGCTCACCAAACCTGCTAAAGCAGGAAGTGAGAAATACGGCACCGAAAAAGGTGTCAGAACGCAGCGCCTACACTACCGGTACGTCCCTTAATCCGGCCCGATTTCATCAGCCCGTCGTAGTGGCGCATCAGCAGGTGGCTTTCAATTTGCTGCAATGTATCGAGGACAACACCCACAAGGATTAACAAGGATGTTCCCCCAAAAAATTGTGCAAATGAGGCATTTACACCAACCACCATCGCAAAGGCCGGAAGTATGGTAACGAAGCCCAGGAAAATTGATCCCGGAAGCGTGATGCGCGACATTACCGTATCGAGAAACTCGGCTGTTTTTTTACCGGGTTTAACCCCGGGAATAAAGCCGCCGTTTTTCTTCATATCTTCAGCCATTTGTACGGGATTGACCGTAATTGCTGTATAAAAATAGGTAAAAGCTATAACCATGAGGAACATGATTAAGTTATACCAGAAACCTTGGTACGAAAATTTTGCAGCGAAACCGCTCATCGAATCTCCGCCCAAACTGGCCAGGGTAATGGGTATAAACATGATGGCCTGGGCGAAAATTATAGGCATTACACCGGCAGCGTTCACTTTCAAAGGAATGTACTGGCGTACACCGCCATATTGTTTGTTCCCGACAATTCGTTTGGCATATTGAACAGGAATGCGCCGGGTACCCTGCACGAGCAGGATAACGAGGACGAACACAATAAAGAGGACCACAAATTCGAGCAAAAACAACACCAGCCCTCCGCCGCTCTGTTCTTCAAGGCGGGAAATAAATTCCTGTACAATGGAGCCAGGGAAGCGGGCAATGATCCCGATCATGATGATCAGGGAAACACCGTTTCCAATGCCCCTGTCGGTGATTTTTTCACCCAGCCAGAGCACGAACATCGATCCGGCCAGCATGATGATGGTTGAACTGATGTCGAAAAAGCGCCCCTGAAGCACAAATGCTTCGGGAGTCTGCGCCAGGGTTACGTGCAGGTTGGTCAGGAAAGCCGGTCCCTGGAAGATCAGGATCACCACGGTAAGGTAGCGGGTGATCTGGTTCATCCGTTTTCGTCCCGACTCGCCTTCTTTCTGTAAACGCTGGAAGTAGGGTACAGCTATGGTCAACAACTGAATGACGATCGATGCCGAAATGTAAGGCATGATCCCCAAAGCAAAGACGGAAGCATTGGAAAAGGCGCCGCCCGAGAACATATCGAGCAGTCCGAGCAATCCGTCCTGGGTTTGCGATTTGAGTGCTCCAAGCATAGCCGGGTCTAAACCAGGCAATACGACGAACGACCCCAGTCGGTAAATCAGGATCAGAAAAAGGGTAATGCCCAGACGTGCGCGTAGGTCTTCAATCTTGTAAATATTCTTGATGGTTTCGATTAGCTTTCTCATAAGTTGCCTTTATTTTTCATCGGTCCGGAATGAGATCAAAGGATCCCGGTTGAACCTTCG
>DAIMEA010000521.1:0-2836 GCA_036725585.1 Prolixibacteraceae bacterium
GATGCGCTTTACGCTTTGCACACCCCGTTCGATGCGTTTGAAAATATTTTCGGTCACCACAATCCCGTCGTCGACAACCAGCCCGGTGGCCAGAACAATCCCCAGAAGGGTGAGTACATTTACCGAATAGCCGAACAGGTACATTACGAAAAAGGTACCGACCAGAGAAACCGGGATGTCGATCAGAGGCCGGAGGGCTATGATCCAGTTCCGGAAGAAGAGGAAAATAATGAGCACCACCAGGACAATCGCAATGAGCAGGGTTTCCAAAACATCGTTAACCGACTGGCGGACGAATTCGGACCGATCGCGGCCAATGGTGAGTTCCATTCCTTCGGGAAGGTTTTCTTTCACCTGTTCCAGTCGTTCGAAGAATTCGTCGGCAATTTCGATCATATTGGCGCCGGGCAGGGGGATCATGGCCAGTGTTACCCCGTTGGCGCCATTGACGGTAGCCCCCATTTCTTCGTTTTGCGGACCCAAAACCGCTTCCCCGATATCACTGAGACGGATGATCTGGTTGTTTGTTTGTTTGATGATCAGGTTGTTGAAGTCGTCTTCCGTTACCAGGCGCCCGTAAGTTTTGATGGTAAGCTCCGTAGCATCACCCCGAATTTTTCCACCGGGCATTTCAACGTTTTCGCGGGCCAGGGCTGCGCTTACATCGGCGATGGTCAGGTTCCGGGCAGCCAGTTTGTCGGGGTTGAGCCAAAGGCGCATGGCCGGTTTTTGTTCGCCGTAGATGGCGACCGAACTGATGCCCGGTATGGTTTGGAATTTCTCAAGTAATACGTTGTCGGCATATTCGCTCAGTTCAATCGCGTTCATTTGGGAGCTTTGGGCGATGAGCATCAGAATGGGTTCGGCATTGGCGTCGGCCTTGGTAACCGTGGGTGGGGAATCCAGATCCTGGGGAAGTCTTCGGGAAGCCTGCGAAACTTTATCGCGGACATCGTTGGCTGCTTTTTCGAGGTCGGAATCCAATTCAAATTCAACCGTTATATAGCTGATTCCAAGAGACGAAGTAGAGGAGATGGATTTTACGCCTTCGATCCCGTTGATCGAACGCTCGAGTACCTCGGTTATTTGCGATTCGATAATTTCGGCATTGGCGCCGGTGTAACTGGCAGCAACAGTGATGATGGGCGGGTCGATGGCCGGGTAAAGCCGTACTCCCAGGAAACTATAACCCACAATGCCCAGCAGGACGATGACGAGGCTCAGTACGGTAGCTCCAACAGGGCGTTTCAGGGCAAAATCGGAGAGAATCATAGTGCGGCCGTGTTAATGCTGGAATAATCAAGTTTGGCGCCCTCCTTCAAAAAAAGAACGCCGGAAGTAATGACGGTATCGCCGGGTTGAACGCCCCGGATAATCTCAATGGTTCCTGCGGTGCGTATACCTGTTTCCACATCCTGAAAAAATGCCTTCCCGGAACGGGCTATAATAAGCGATTTCTTCCGTTCCTGGGGGATGATGGCCTGAGTGGGAACCATCAATGCCTTATTGTTTTCGCCCAGGGCCAGCTGCACATTGGCAAAAGCGCCGGCAATCAGCGTTGGAGGCGGGTTGTAAACCGCGGCCCGTACCCGAAGGTTCCGGGTGGCTGCATCGATACCCTGCTCGGTGGCGATAACAACGGCATGATGCGGCTCCCGGTCGCTTTGTACAGTAAACGTAACGTTAAGGCCGGGATGAATCATACCGCTGTATTTTTCGGGAACGCTGAAATCGAGTTTCAGATTTTTCTCCATCCGGAGGCTTGCCAAATGGGTCGAAGTAGTAACCACGGCCCCGAGACTAACATTTCTCAGGCCGATTACCCCGTCGAAGGGAGCCAGAATTTCCGTTTTACGAATCTGGGCATCCACTACTTCAATTTCTGCTTTTATCGAATTGACCTGAAGCAGCGTTTGGTCGTATTCGTTCTGACTGATTCCGCTCACTTCCAACAACGCGCCCTGTCGCTCGAGTATTTGTTTTTGAATGGCCAGCTGGGCTTCCATCTTCCGGCGGCTTGCCTGCAAATCGGCATCGTAAATTTTCACCAGCAGGGTGCCCTTTTTTACCGAAGCGCCTTCGGTGAGGTTGAGTTCGACAATGCGGCCGGGAATCTCATTTTTTAGCTGGACTTCTTCGAAGGGAAGCAGCGAACCCGAGACGGAAATTTCGTTTACCACCGTCGAATACGCTACGACCCAGGCATCTACTTTAGGCATGGGACGGAGCCTCTGGCCCGTTGCTTTCTCTTTTCCCCGGTTGCAGCCCTGCATCATCACGAACGATAGCGCGACCATCACCCCGACAAGCATTTTTGCTCTTTTCATGAACCTGTTTTTTAAAATATACCAATCAGACGTAAAAATAACATAATGGTTTATTCTCTACTGCATTTTTCCGGCAAAGTTTCTCAAATAAAATATATTAACATCGTGTGCCTACGACCGTTTCCTGCGAAACAAGAACCCTTTCGGCATACAGGTTTAAATTTAAGTTAAAACTTGGGTGTTCCGATGATAGACAATTGTTACACACGATACATTTGCAGCCTCAATTTATTCAGCATGGAAAACATTTTCTATCCTAAGTTTTTTAGCCTTCGGAAAAAAGGTTTGTTGTGGAACCAATGGAGTACCGATGTCTTTGCCGGGATAATTGTTGGGATTGTGGCGCTGCCTCTTGCCATTGCCTTTGCCGTAGCTTCGGGGGTTTCGCCCGAAAAGGGGTTGGTTACCGCAGTAATTGCCGGCTTTATCATTTCCTTTTTGGGAGGAAGCCGGGTACAGATTGGCGGGCCTACCGGGGCATTTATCGTGATTGTATACGGAATTATTCA
>DAIMEA010000522.1:0-2831 GCA_036725585.1 Prolixibacteraceae bacterium
CGGGTGATCTTTCCACCCAACAGTTTTCGCCAGGTTTGGTCGGTTTTATTGGCTTTGTCGGCCAGGGTTATATGCACTAGTTCGTGGTTAAACAGCCACTGAAAACGCTCGCTCGAAGGAATGATGCTGAATGCCAGGCTGTACGGTTCAATTCCGATAAAAATCTGATTTTGGGGTGTAACGGTTGCGCCGCCATGGCCTACATCCGAAAAATCGTTCAGAATGACAATGTTATTATCCGGTTGATAATCCCAGAACGACGTGTGAAACGAAAGGGCGTTATCGTACGTGGCTACCGCGTGGGGCATCATGTAGGAATAGCGCTTGCCAAAATAAATCAGCTCCAGGTTCTTCTGCCTGTAATGAAAAAGATCCTGGGTTACTCCTTTTGAAAAGGGTAACCCAGTGAGCAGAGTAGCAAAAATGAGCTTATGTATGTGTTTCATCAAGACCTGTTTTGGTATTTGGTATCGGCCTGTTCGATTTTTCCGGGGGCTGTGGGTTAATTAGGGTTGGACAAAACGGCACTGGAATTATTCATATTATCAACATTCTGTTGAATCTGGGTGTAGTTTTGGTGCACGTTTTCAAAAAGATTGCCGCCCGACTGATGTATATCAGTCCTTAATACATTACTTTGTGTAATTTCACTTTGTGTAATTTCACTTTGTGTAATGCCACTTTGTGTAATTTCACTTTGTGTAATTTCACTTTGTGTAATGCCACTTTGTGTGATATTGTTTTCTACCTGGATGATTGCTTCGAATTGTTCGCCAATATTTTTAAAAACGTTCGATTCCGTTATACTGCTCTCCGTTATACTGCTCTCCGTTATACTACTTTCTGTAATATCTGTTTTTATGTTGGGTATATCTTCATTGAGACATCCTTTAATAACATTTATGTCCGCATTGGATCCACCGCCGTATACCATGCCGAACATTTCCTTTTGATCGAAATATTTTGTTACGGGTTTATTGTTTGTGATGGCAGCAATGGCAACCATATTTACGGTCAGTTCATCGTGGATTTTTTCAAGTTCGGCAATTTTTTCGGGCCTTTTTTCTTTAATAAAATCCGCTAATGCTTCGATAAAGCCGATTACGGTCATGTCCTTGCTTTTTATTTTGGCAATGGCAACATTGGCATTGTTCAGTATTGTTCCAATTCCCCCTTCGTTTGCTTTTGAAATATTCTGAAGAACGGTAAGGGCAAGCAGAATATCGTTTCGTGCATTTTTCAACACCTGTACGTACTGATTGAATGAATTGATTTCGGCGCTGTACTTTTCATGGAATTCCGGAAAATTGGAAGCCGTATTAAGGGCATCCTCTGCCAGTTTTGACATTTTTGCACTTTCGGCATAATGGAAAGCATAATAGTGCGTATAGGATTTCAGCATCAGGTTATCCGAAAGTAAGTCGGAGCGGAGCTGAATGTCGCCTTCCGATACCCGAACGTTGCGGTAATTGCCCATCCGGCCAATGGTTCCGGCCAGTTCGTTTTCTTCCGGTTTGGGATAATCGACGATAATCCCGACAACAAATCCGATTACCCAGCTGAGGACGATCAGGATTCCTATCCGTATAACTGAAGATTTTTTCATAGCATTTATTTTTAAAGTTTTATTTCAATTAGATGCGCAAATCGAAAAAGTTGGTAAAAATTACACTTTTTTTTTTACTTCAGCGTAAATTGTTTTAAAAAGCGGTCGCCCGAATAAAAGCGAATTTCCAGGACGCTGCCGGCAGGAGCCGGAACCAGAAAGCTTTGCTTCCCGGAACAGGAAAAAGCCAGGTCGGATTCTTTTTCGGGCAAAAACGAATACGGAGGATTTTCGGATAAAAACATCAGTTTTTCAGCCGAAAAAGGTTCGCTGTGGTTGGTAATCCGACATTCCAATGCTTTTGATGTTTCCAGCTCGACAAGCGCCATCTTCCAGGAATCCGTTTTCATTTTTTGGATGTAAATTGTAATTCCTTCCTCCTGATAAGCCGATTGGTCATGATCCTTTTTTCCCATGGTCCCGGCCATATTTCGGGTTTCGGTCGAAGAGGGGGAAACAGAAGAGACATAAGTAACAAAGCCTCCGATAAACAGACCGAATACAAGGATAGCAGCATAAGTCAGTACATTCCAGGGGGTTATGTAGTGAAAGAACAAGGGTTTATTTTGCATTTTCATTTTCGGGTTTTCCCGGGCTCCGATTTCCTTCATTACCGATTCCGAAACATCAGGGGAGGTTATATCGTCCGAATCGTTCTTTAACGCTTTATCTACTGTAGAAAGGAACTGGTGGTATTTTTTTGCTTCTGCAGAGCGGTCGATAAGTTTCCGGAAGGCAGTCTCTTCGTTGGGGCGAAGGGTTCCCTCCGTTTTTCGTTGGATCAATTTTTCTTCTTTCTTTTTCATCGAAGCCTTTTTTTAATCATTCCACTGTGTGAAAAAATGTATCCGGATTAATTCGTCTTTCAGCTGTTTCCGTGCATCAAACAATCGGGAGCGCACTTTTTTCTCTGTGATTTCCAATGTTTCAGCAATATCGGCATACGGCATTCCGGCGTAATACTTCAGAACGATCACCGTCCGGTATTTTTCTTTTAGCTTTCCGATCGACTGGTTCAACAGTGCGTCGCGCATTTCTTTTGCTTTGGGACGATCCTCTTCATCCCCGGCATTTAGGCGGTATTGGTCGATGGGCAGAAATTGCTTTTTTTGTCGTACCGACAACAACGCCCGGTTTACGGCAATCCGGTACAGCCAACTAAAAAACTTGTAATCCGGATTGTACTGATTCAACGATTCGTACACTGTTACAAAAACCTGTTGGG
>DAIMEA010000523.1:0-2808 GCA_036725585.1 Prolixibacteraceae bacterium
CGTTTATTTATCCGAATTGCACCAAAGCCTATCAGTTAAGCGAAAAGGTTTTCCTATTTTTTTTACTTTTGCAACCGTCATGCAAAGCATCCAACGCATACTCCGACGCTTCAATATCTGGAGGGCCAAAAAGCTCCCCGAGCGTACGTTCATTCTGATTCTTAGCCTGTTGGTCGGATTAGTCAGCGGTTTGGCTGCTGTATTGCTGAAAAATGCCATCCATCATTCCATCCTGTTGATAGAGAAGCTCATTATGAACTGGGGCATTTACTATCTGGCCTTCCCCATACTGGGCATATTGTTCAGCTATCTGTTTGTGAAGTATTTGGTAAAAGACAACATTAGCCATGGGGTAACGCGGGTGTTGTATTCCATATCGAAGCAAAACGGGCAACTGAAAGCCCACAATACCTGGACCTCGATGCTAGGCAGCACCCTGACCATCAGTTTCGGGGGTTCGGTGGGTGCCGAAGCGCCGGTGGTGCTAACCGGGTCGGCCATCGGCTCCAATCTGGGTCGTTTGTTTAAGCTGAATTATCGGCAGGTTATTCTCATGATTGGTTGTGGTGCCGCAGGGGCCATATCCGGAATTTTTAAGGCCCCGCTAACGGGCATGCTGTTTACGCTGGAGGTGCTGATGCTCGATTTGACCATGGCATCGCTCATTCCCCTGATGATTTCCGGGGTGACAGCAACCACCATTGCCTACTTCCTTATGGGAAACGAAGTCCTGCTCAGCTTCGAGTTGGAACGGGCCTTTACGGTCGAAAACATCGGCTTTTACATTCTTTTGGGAATTTTTTGCGGGTTCATTTCGGTCTACTTTACCCGTACAACCCTGTGGATTGAAAATTGGTTCAAAAAAATCGACAGTCCCCTGAAAAAAATGCTGATCGGGGGATTCACCCTCACCTTTCTGATCTTTCTTTTTCCCTCGTTATGGGGCGAAGGCTATACTTCCATCCGTACGATTCTTTTGGGAGACGGGGGTAGTTTGTTGAAATATTCCCTGTTTGAGAATGTGTCCTCCAACAGTATCCTGTTTTTGGTCCTGCTTTTGCTGATTTTATTTTTTAAAGTTATTGCCATGGCAGCAACCAACGGAGCCGGAGGGGTGGGCGGAATATTTGCACCGTCGTTGCTGATGGGAAGCGTGGCCGGTTTTTTTGTGGTTCATTCCCTCAACCATTTCTTTTCGCTTCAACTTCCGGAAAGTAATTTCTCGCTGGCCGGCATGTCGGGGGTGATGGCCGGTGTAATGCACGCCCCCCTGACCGCCATATTCCTGATTGCCGAGTTAACAGGTGGTTACGACCTGATCCTTCCCCTGATTGTCACGGCCACCATTTCGTACATTACCATCATGCTGTTCGAGCCCCACTCCATTTATACCAAGCGCCTCGCCCAGCGAGGGGAACTCTTAACCCATCACAAGGACCGGAATGTTTTGCTTATGCTCGACATGCAGCGACTGGTCGAAACCGAATTTGTGGTGGTGCGGGAAGAGTGGTCGCTTCGCGATTTTGTCAAAGAAGTTCCCCGGTCGAAACGGAATATATTTCCCGTGGTCGATTCGGAAAACTGCCTCACCGGGATAGTGATCATGGAAAACATCCGTCCCTTTATTTTCAACACCGAGATATACGACAACACCTTCGTGCATGATTTCATGAATGCCCCGCCTGCCCTGGTTGAAATGAACGAAACCATGGAGTCGGTAATGAAAAAATTCAACAAATCGAAAGCCTGGAACCTGCCCGTGGTTGAAAAGGGAAAATACCGCGGCTTCCTTTCCAAGTCGAAAATTTTCAACGAGTATCGCGAGTTGCTTTTGCATTTCTCGGAAGAATAAATTGAGATTTTCGTTGAACAAGCGTACCTTCACGCGGGTTCCTATTAGAAATAATCGAAAAAAGAAAAATATGGATTTCAACGAATTGGTCAATCACCGTTATTCGGTTCGCGATTACGCGAACCTCCCGGTCGAAGAAGAAAAACTTCTTCAGGTAGTGGAATCATTCCGGAAAGCGCCTTCTGCCGTGAATTTTCAACCCTACAAACTGTTTGTCATCCGCGACTCCGAAAGGCTGAAAACAATCCACACTTGTTACCACCGAAGCTGGTTTGCTGCGGCTCCCATAGTCATGATCCTGGTTGGCAGGCATTCGTCGGCCTGGAAAAGAGGCGGCGACGGAAAAGACCATACCGACATTGATGCCGCGATTGCCATCGACCACCTGACCCTCCAGGCTGCCGATCTGGGACTGGGAACCTGTTGGGTGTGCAATTTTGACGTACAAAAAACATCGGAATTTCTCGCTTTGAAACCCGACGAAGAGCCCATTGCCCTTATCCCGCTCGGGTATCCTGCTTCGGAAAACATCCCGGTGAAAAAAAGAAAAGGAATCGACGAACTGGTTGTATGGATGTAAGATCGTGCTATCGATCCCAAGCATAATTTTCTCTTGTGGGTTTCATTTGAAAAAGAAATTGTTAATTTTGGGCTGTTTAAACAAATTTCGATTGCAAATACATTGACCGGTTGAACGATCCATCCTGTTGCAAGAGGGTCTATTTTCGCAGGTCATGAACAATCGAATAAACGATCAAAAATTATAGAAGATGAAAAAATATGGGGTTTTGAGTGTATTGGGATGGATGCTGTTTGTTTTTCAAGGATTCGCACAGGTGGAAATCATGCCCAATCTGGTCCTTACACAGGAATTTGCCAGCGATAAGGATATTTGGCCCACCTTCACCAAGGGAGTGGTTCACTACGAAGCCCAGATCATGTACATTTATGGCGAA
>DAIMEA010000524.1:0-2802 GCA_036725585.1 Prolixibacteraceae bacterium
ATCTTCGCAAATCCAAACAGGCCATTTCGCCTTTCGAATTCCGAATAAACAACTTTCCCGATGAAAAAGAGGGTTGTGCCCAGCACCAGTTTTCCTCTTTGTTTTCGGAAGAAAAAACCTGTAATTCTTTTATGGGTTGAAAATGTTCGGGTGTAGCCCGGGCAATTAGCACTTTCCCGAGGCCGGTTAAAACAACCAGATAATCATTAACCGCCATCAAAGAACCCCAACGACCTAAATCGGTTTTCCATACCGGATTTCCGCTTTTGAGATCGACACAATACAAATCGTGTTTGTTTTTGAACAAGGAAAACTGATAGGCATAATCGCCCTGGACCAATCCGGTACGGAACGAGGAAGAGACCGTATCGTTTTGCCATTTCAGGATCAAGCCGTTGTCAAGCATCTCATACAGTGCATTGGAAGTATATACATATCCCGGATAGGGGACCATCACATCGTTTTCCATCCCTTTGGTCGACAGGCGAGCATGGGAAAAGGCTACTTTTCCGGTAAGAGGCTCAACAAAATACATCGTTGTATCCGACATAAAAACCCCCAAAGATTGCCCGTTGTTGTTGACAATTTGTACCGAAGCATAATGAGACTTTTTGGGTGGACTATTCCAAACAACCTGGCCGGAATATTTGTCCAAAGCAATTCCCGATTGATTCAAATTCAGAAGAACCAGGTGGTCATAAATCACCGGCGAGGGATTATACCCCCAATCATCGGGAACGGTTAGCGAATCTTTCGCCAGGTCGGTTTGCCAAAGCAGCGTTCCGGTTTTGGTTTCCAAACAGTACAACACACCTTCCCAACCCAGTGTGTATACGCGTTCGTCGTCGACAACCGGAGTCGATCTCGGACCCGGAAAGTTCGTTTTTTTCGAAGGATAATGAAAACTCCAGATCTCCCGACCGTTTTTTGTATGCAAACAATACAGGGTCGATTTGGTGATGGTATCGTTCCCGTTCACCCATTCTTTCCATCCCGAGGCAAAGCATTTATTCCCCGAAACCGTAACCGACGAATGGCCAAAACCAATGTCTTTCGTCCAAATAATATGGGCGCTATCGAGCTTTTCGGGAGCCAGATCCACCCCTGTTATAATCCCGTTGGCATGGGGACCCCTCCACTTCGACCATTCCGGATCGGGTTTCGTCAGGCAACTTGTAAAAATGGACAGGAAAGAAAGAAAACAGAGGATAAAAAGAAACGATTTCATAGGCTTTGATTTTGTTATTTCAATTCACAATTATCTAATGTCTTTTTTTTCTTGCATCTACATTTTATCGGAAACAGCCTCTACTTCGCGAAATACCCGAAGAAAATTTCCGCCCCAAATTTTTTCGATTTCCCGGGCTGTATATCCTCTTCGAATCAGTTCGCGGGTTATTTGGGGAAATTCCGACACATCGGCACAGCCGGCCAGTCCGCCACCCCCGTCAAAGTCGCTTCCAATCCCCACATAATCGACGCCAACCAGGTCGACCACATGATCGATATGATCGACGGCGTCGGCAACAGTTGGCAGGGTTTGGGGAAAAATCCGGTTAATGGAGTCGTATTCGGCCCAGGCTCTTTTTCGTTCCTCTTCGTTGGCGTATTGCCAGTTGTTGTATTTTTTCCGAAGTTTCTCACGTTCCCGGTAATTGACTGAGCTTGTATCGGCTTCGCGAATGTACATTCCCAGGATACAAATCTGGATAACGCCGCCCTTCCCTGCCAGAGTGCGAATCATGTCGTCGTCGAGGTTTCGTGGATGATTGCAGACAGCCCGTGCACTGGAATGGGAGGCGATCACGGGCGCCTTACTCAGGCGAAGCACATCGTAAAACGAGGCGTCGGAAATATGAGAAACATCGATGATCATTCCCAGCCGGTTCATTTCCTCAATAACCTTTTCCCCAAATTCACTCACTCCGTCGTGTTCTGGTCCGGCGGGATCGGTCGACGAGTCGCAAAGATCGTTGTTCGAGGAATGACACAGGGTGATATATCGTACGCCACAGTCATAAAACTCCTTCACCCTCGATAATTCCAATCCCAGGGGGAAACCATTTTCCATTCCCAAAAAGATGGCCGTCTTGTTTTGTTTCTCCATATCGCGAACATCCGATGAGCGGGTTGCCAGGGCTACCCTGTCGGGGTCGCGTGATACGGAAGCCCGGGTTGAATCGAGCATTTGGTGGGCAAGACGGTATGCATTTTCGCAATTTTCCGGGATTCTTGGACGTTGACCGGTGAACAGGGCAAAAAAGATAGCATCGACATTTCCTTCCCGCAAGCGGGGAAAATCGACGCGTACATCGGGCGGGGAATGCCGTTCCGACAGGTTCAGCCCGTCGTTGACCAGCAGCATGGGAGAATCGCAATGAGTATCGATCACAAGGCAGTTTTTGTGGATCGATTCGCTGCGGTCGCAGCCCCATAGAAAAAGAAACACCAGAAGCAAATAGAATAATTTCATATTATGATTGAGATATTAATGGATGATTCGAATACCAAATTCACGGATATCGACGCCCGAGAAGTTTCCGGAAGTCATCAGCAAAAGGTTCTTTCCTTCCCAGGAAAAGGCTTCGAGATGGGCAAAAAGTGCATCGGCCGAAGTAAATACCTGCACGTTATCCCCCCCAAATGCTTCAGCAACCTCATCGGCCGTCAATGGCTCCAGTCGTTTGTGTTCCAGTGTATGGGGATTGAAATATACAAAAGCCTGATGGGCATCATGCATGGAGTTCCGGTACTGAGGCAGGAATGATTTCTGCAAACTGCTGAAGGTGTGCAACTCCATTA
>DAIMEA010000525.1:0-2801 GCA_036725585.1 Prolixibacteraceae bacterium
CCTTGCGAATACTAGTCCCTGAAACTAGCGCGTCTACCAATTCCGCCATCCGGGCATTATCGTTTTGAGAACACAGCAGGCTTTTTTGCTTGCGGATGCAAATATAAATATTTTCACCAAACTTAAAACCGAAAACAAAATTTTTCCTTGGTTTTTAGAAGAGATACGGATCGTATCGCCTGGAAGTAAATTAGAATAATTGACTATAAGGGCGATATCGCATCATCAGGAACAGATAGAGTATCGTTGTATGGTAAACTGTCGTTGGTTTGTTCGGGTACGTTCAGTTCGAATTTGACCTTGGAAAGACGGGTAAGCTGAAAGAACTGTACAAGCGTTGCAACAAAAATTGCGATCACCAGCAGATTAAATGCCTTTTTGTTCGCATATCGGATTACGATACTGACTGCAGCCAGCAAACCGGTTCCGCCCAACATCAGCAGCATTTTAATCACCCGCTCCACATTTTCCTTTTCCAGTCCCGGTGTATCGGCCGGCGGAATGCTCCCACTTACCAAAACGAGTGCAGCCAAAGCACCGGTAACGATCAAAACGATCTCGGCAATTTTACCAAGAAGGGGCTTCCGGTCAATCCAGGCAAATAAGTACAGGGCCAGTGCACCAAATAACAGGTACTGGGGAATGCTCCGCAACAAAACTTCCAATAAATCGATCGATATCATGTTTGTTTTTTTTCAAAAATACGATAAAAACAGCACCCGGTTCTCTTTTTGTTCGGGGAAAAAAGAAGTATTTTCAGGCCCGGAATCAATTGAACAGGTATGAAAAGAATGGGATGGATGGCCATCGGGAGCATGTTGTTCCTGTTACTGGCCTGTGGACCGGTGAAACACACGGTTGTTTTTTACAACGTTGAAAATCTTTTCGACACGATCGACGATCCTGGTAAGAACGACAGCGAATTCACTCCACAGCACGAAAAAAACTGGAACAGCACACGGTATATAAAGAAACTGGAGGATCTGTCGCGGGTGCTATCCTCGATTGATACGGTATCGCTTCCGGTATTGGTCGGATTGGCCGAAATTGAAAACAATCTTGTTTTGAACGATTTGATTCGCACCCCCCTGCTTGAGAAAGCAAATTACCGCTTCGTATGGGAAGAAGGTCCCGATGAGCGTGGGATTGATTGTGCGCTTCTCTATCGACCGGATTATTTCCGAATCGACACCATAGCTTTCCTCCCCGTAACGATCGACTCCTTTCCGGACTTTAACACCCGGGATATTCTCTATACAGCCGGCTGGCTTGAAAACGATTACCTGCACATATTTGTATGTCATTGGCCTTCGCGCCGGAGCGGCGAGGAAACGTCGGAAGGAGAACGAATCGGAACCGCCAACGTACTCCGTTTGGCAGTCGACCGTCTTATTGCTGCCGACCCCGAAGCCCGGGTCCTGATCATGGGCGACATGAACGATGAGCCCGCCAACCGGAGCCTGCGCGAAAGCCTGGGCGCTCTGCCCAACCAAACCCTGCCCCAAAGCAAAACGGCCCTTGTCAATCTTATGTACGACGAATTTGAACTGGGGAAAGGCTCCTACAGTTTCCGGGGCGACTGGAACATGATCGATAACCTGGTTGTTTCGGTTTCTCTGATCACAAACGAAAAGGGATTCCGAACCCGGCTCGATGACGGACACATATTTCACCAACCTTTCATGGAGTACAAAAACGACCGGGGCGAACTATCGCCCAACCGGACCTATGGACGCTCCTACTACGGGGGAATCAGCGATCATTTTCCGGTATACCTGCAACTAACAAAGGGAAGGGAATAGACAGAAGACAGAAGACAGAAGACAGAAGACAGAAGATGACGATTGACGATCCCTAAATTGTGTGTCGCATTGTCGCGCAGTCGTGCAGTCGTGCAGTCGTGCAGTCGTGCAGTCGTTCCGATTATTAACGAAAACAGAAATCAGCGCTGCATTTATCGCCAGATCTTTCTGTCATTCAAAGCTTTCTGATAGCGGGCTGCGTTGCGGTTATGTTGGACCAGGTTGGAAGCAAAGCGATGATATCCTGAAAAATCTTCCTTGGCACACATATACAGATATTCATGCTTTTCGGCATTTAAAACTGCTTCGAGGGCGCTTATTTCGGGAAAACAGACGGGCCCGGGGGGCAGCCCCTTAATCCGATAGGTATTGTAGGGCGAATCGATGTTTAGCATATCCTTTGTGATCCGTCGGATCGATGTGTCGGCCAGGGCAAATTTCACGGTTGGGTCGGCCTGCAGCGGCATGCTTCTTTTCAGTCGGTTCAGGTACACGCCGGCCACCCGGGGCATTTCGTCGGATTTGGCCGTTTCTTTTTGCACAATCGAAGCCAATGTGGCTGCTTCAACAGGATTTAGTCCTTGAGCTTCGGCTTTCGCCTTTCGTTCGGCATTCCAAAATCGCTGGTATTCCTCGTGCATTCGCCGGATAAAATTTTCAGGCGAGGTAGTCCAATAAACCTCGTAAGTATTGGGAATGAACATGGCCGGATAGGTCTCGGGACGAAAGCCCAATTCCATCATCAACGCCCGGTTAAGAAAAGCCTGTGCTAAAGTGACAGAGTCGGATTCGAGATATCGTGCTGTTTTCCCTGCCAACTCATCAAAACTGTCTATATTATTAAATATCAACATTAATGGATCTTGTTCGCCACTCCTCAGCTTGTTTACCAGTTGGTTGGTGTTCCAGCCTTTCGGTATCTTGAAACGCCCGGGCCGAACATTTCCGGTATACTTTTTCTTTTTGCTGATCCAATGAAAAGCTTTTGGATTTGCCAGC
>DAIMEA010000526.1:0-2799 GCA_036725585.1 Prolixibacteraceae bacterium
TCGCCGGGTGGATTAAAAGCAAAAGCATTTTTCACGTATCCCAAGCCGTATCGCGGCGGCCTCTTTGTAGCGCAAAGCGGCAGGAACAAGGCGAAAGCCGCATCGCGGCGAACGCCGGAAACAACAGGACATCCAAGCCGCGTAGCGGCGACCTAGTGCTTTGTACGACTGGATTTCTGCTGTCATTCGTTTAAAAACATTGAATTGACCCCATCCCGATGTCCATCGAGGATGGAGGAAGTGTTACGATTGCATGAATATAATCCTCTAACTATGTAATTACGCATCTTTATCAATAGGTTGGGAGACCCTAATCTAACCTAAAACTAAACCCAATATGGGTCGAGATAAATTTTTTTAAAAATGAGTTTTGTAACAAAATATATTCGATATTTATACAATTAATTCTCGCATCAACCAAAGATCAGGTTGATCGGAATGAAGTGTTTTATTAATACGTTTTCCTCTCTTTTTCTTTTTTTTTGTATTAAAAGACGTAATAAAAATACTAGCAAAAAAACCAGAATTATGAAAACCAAAATCCTGATCGTAACAACCCTCTTTTTTATCATGGGAGGATTGTTCTCCAGCGCTGCAACCTTAATTGTGAGTAGCTATTTTCCAAAACCTGAGGGAGTTTACACTACCATCCAGGCAGCCTATAATGCAGCTTCACCCGGCGATACTATTATTATTACCCCTGCCGAAGGAGAATATGCAGGAATTACCATTGCCAAAGAAATTCATATAATTGGCAATGGCTGGTCAAGACTTTCAGAAAGTGTACCCAATACCAAAACTTCTGGTTTTACATTTAATGCCGGGGCAGAAGGCTCCTCCATAACCGGGCTCGAGGTAAACGGCATGTTCGACATCAACACCGACAACATTACCGTAAAGAGGAATAAACTGTATTACATTTATGTACAGGCCAATTGCACCAACGTGGTCATTATTCAAAACTTTATTAGTTCCGACCGTTTTTGTTGCTCCTGGTGGGAAACATCAATAATCAGTATCTGGGAAAATACTGAAGTTTATATTTCAAACAACATCATTATAAATACAAGAACAGGAAGCTATGGCCAATATGGGATTTATACCAGTTATCCAACGAATGTTATTGTTTGCAATAATGTATTTAATACAGAAGATGGAGCCATCATCATCAGTATGTCGGGAGGCAATTATTGTCCTCATCGGGTTTTTAATAACATTATCAAATGGGGTGGAGGAACAAGCGGGGTTGCTGCTTCTTACGATGAAAACAACCACAATATGGGTAATAGTACGCAATTTGGTACTATCAACAACAACCAGCAGAATGTGGACATGAACACTGTATTTGTTGATGCAACCAATCACGATTATCACCTAAAAGAGGGATCCCCTGCCATTGGTGCAGGCCTCGATGGCACCGACTGCGGTATTTATGGAGGAGCGTATCCATTTGTTGATAATGGAAGAACCTGGCTTCCCACCATTACCGAAGTGAGTGTTCCGGCTATCGTGAATATTAACGACGGGATTGATGTAAGCGTTAAGGCAAAATCAGGGAAATAGGCCCTCCGGTCATGAGAAACTATCGAAACAATCCTTTTGTTTATCCGCTGCTCATCGGAATCTTTTTTTTCGTTGCCATGATACGACCTTTTGCGAGCATGGCCGAAGGATATGATTCCATACAGGTGATCGAATACTTCATTGATGTTGATCCCGGGGCAGGTAACGGAACGATTCTCGAAACCGACAGCACCCCGGCCTATGTGGCCAATGATCGGATCGATGTATCGGCCCTTTCGGAAGGGATTCACACCCTCTGGTTCCGGGCGCAGGATTCAACCGGCCTATGGGGAGCTCCCTTCGGGAAATCGTTCTATGTTTACCAACCCCTCGAAACCGATACAGCCGACATCCCGCTCGAAAAACTGGAGTATTCCTTCAATAACCACGATGGTTTTACCGAGGTGGAAGCGATCGGAAAAGATACCGCGGCAACGGCTGCCGGTACCATCGACATCAACAGTCTTTCCACGGGGATCCATACCATCTGGTTCCGCACCGAAGATTCGACAGGCTTTTACGGGGCACCGTTCGGGAAATCGTTCTATGTATACCAGCCCCTCGAAACCGATACAGCCGACATCCCGCTCGAAAAACTGGAGTATTCCTTCAATAACCACGATGGTTTTACCGAGGTGGAAGCGATCGGAAAAGATACCGCGGCAACGGCTGCCGGTACCATCGACATCAACAGTCTTTCCACGGGGATCCATACCATCTGGTTCCGCACCGAAGATTCCACGGGCTTTTACGGTGCGCCGTTCGGGAAATCGTTCTATGTATACCAGCCCCTCGAAACCGATACCGCCAATATCCCGCTTGAGAAGCTGGAGTATGCCTTCGACAGCCACGATGGTTTTGCATTGGTGGAAGAGATCGGGAACGATACAGCGGCAACGGCTTCCGCAAATATCGACATTCAAAGCCTTTCCCCGGGTATTCATACCCTTTATTTCCGCGCCGAAGATTCGACGGGTTTTTACGGCGCCCCTTACGGGAAATCGTTTTATGTGTACCAAAAAACTCGGGCTGATTCGGCCAATGTGCCGGTAACCGACATTGAATTTTCGTTCGACAGCATAAGCGGATTTACCCCCATCACGGCCTTTGATCCCGATACAGCTGTTACAGCCCTGAACGATTTGTTGGCGACCCTGGTCGGGCATGGCCGGCATACTATCTCTTTCAGGGCCAAAGATGCCCATCATTTTTACAGCGCGGTTCTGACGGATACCT
>DAIMEA010000527.1:0-2798 GCA_036725585.1 Prolixibacteraceae bacterium
TACAAACCAACATGCATCGGGAGTCTTCCTGCAGAGCATATACCCGATTTGGGATTTGGAACCCGGACAATACAAAGCCATCTTTCATTCGCTTTATTGGGACCTTCTGCCTTCCTTTTTCCATAAAAAGGCGTTGGCCGCTCTGGCTGTTCTGTTCTTTCTCAATCTTTTGTTTTTTTTCAAAATCCATAGAAAATGGACCGTTTTGCTGCTCCTTTCCTTTGGCGGAGTCATTCTGTTTATGTTGCTTTGGTTTCAGGCATTTACGGTTCATGATTACTATTTGACCAACCTTCTTTTCCTTGTTCCCTTTATTCTGCTTCTTTTTCTGATGAATATTAAGGTGCGGTTTGATTTTTTGTTCCGTAATCCGTACATCAAAATGGGTGCAGCTGCTGCATTACTGCTCATGGTTTTTCAGACATCCCTGATCAACCGGCTTCAATATAATGCAGAAGATCCCTGGCTGAGCGCCAACCTTTTCATCAAAAAAGAGGTTATCGATTACAAAATACGGGTACAGCAGGAACACCGCGACACCAAAGAAGCTCTGGAAACAATTACCCCCTTTTTGCGGGAAATGGGAATCTCGAGGAATGACCAGGTATACAGCACCCCCGATTATACCATAAATTACACCCTTTACCTGATGGACCAAAAGGGTTTCACCGATTATGGCTATTCGGAATACCCCGTAACAGCGAATTATGACCGGCGGATAGAACATTTTGCACGGATGGGGATGCAATACCTGATTGTGAACGATCCATCGGTTTTGGCTCATATCGATGCCCGTTATTTGACCGATTGCTTGGGGCACTATAAGAATTGTACCATTTATAAAATCCATACCTATGAATGAATTATCCGATAATCAAAAGGATCTTTTATTTCTCAGCCAGCTTCAGGATTTCATCATCCAGCGAAAGGAGGAATTGCCCGGTGGTTCGTACACAACGTCCCTCTTCCGCGAAGGAACCCGTAAAATTGCCCAAAAGGTAGGCGAGGAGGCTGTTGAAACGATTATTGGCGCCATGGCCAACGACGATGAAAATTTTCTGTACGAGGGAGCCGATTTGCTGTACCATCTTATTGTTTTGTTGACACAAAAGGGGTACAGAATTGAAGATCTGGTTCGTGAATTAAAAAGGAGACACCGATGAGCGTCCGGTTTGTTTATCGGCTTGTTCCGGCACTGGTTTTCCTTGGATTTTTTTTGGGATGCAAGCGGCCAATTTCCGTGGCGCAGCAATCCCGGGTGGCTATTTATACGCCTGCTGATTCATTGATGGTTGTCGCAAAAATGAAGGAAATGGAGCACCGGGATCCGGAAGCACTTTCCCGGCTCTTTGTCGATGTGGCCCGGTCGTTTCTGGGTACTCCTTATGCCGGACAAACGCTGGAACTGGGTGAAGATGAGTCGCTGGTGGTCAATCTCCGGGAATTCGACTGTACAACTTTTATTGAGACCTGCATGGCGCTAACATTTACCGTTGCGTCGGGTAAAAACGAATTCTCCGACTTTCTGGATTACTTGCAACAAATCCGTTACCGAAATGGCCATGTAGATGGATATCTGAGCCGTCTGCATTATTTTTCCGAATGGATTATGGCCAACCAGGCAAGAGGATATCTTCGGGATGTATCGCGGGAAAAGGGCGGAGCGCTTTACACCAAAGATTTTCATTTTATGAGCCGGCATGTTTCGGCTTATAAACAGCTTGCAGCAGATTCTTCGTTGTTGCCCCCATTGAGACAAATCGAAAATAACCTTTCGTCGCAGACTCATTATTTTATTCCCAAAGATCAGGTTCCCGGGCAATCCGCTTTGATGGAAGATGGGATGATCGTTGCTTTTACCACCGGGTTGGATGGTCTGGATGTAATCCACACCGGGATACTGGTTTCCGTCGGAGAAGAAATGCATGTGCTTCATGCATCGTCGGATGCCGGAAAAGTTATTTTAAGCGAAAAGAGTCTGACTGCCTATCTGGAAGGCAATAAACTTCAGACGGGGATCGTGCTCGTAAAACTACAGAATCAATAAGCAATTGGTATCTATTCGGATAAGGGCAGGGTAAAAAAGAAAGTAGAACCGGCGCCCAGTTCGGATTCGACCCAAATTTTTCCCCCCATCTTTTCGACATAGGCTTTTGATATGGCAAGCCCCAGTCCGTTCCCACCGTATTTTTTTGTGTAAGCGTTTTCGACCTGGCTGAAACGTTCAAAAATCATCGTGAAGTGTTCCTTTTCGATACCGATACCGGAATCTTTCACAAAGAAGCAAGCTGCATTGCCGGTCTTCGTTACACCAAATTCGATTGCTCCCTTAGCGGAAAATTTAATGGCATTGCCCAGAAGATTAATCAATATTTGTTCCAGCTTGCTGGCATCGTTTCGGATGATGTTGTTTTCTTCGGGAAGGCTGTTGCTCAGGATCAATTTATAGGGACAACGGGACAGAAATCGTTGGTAGAGCCTGTTCAGAACCTGGTCGATCTTTATTTCGGAAGAATAGATTTCCACATTGTCGGAATCGATCTTTGATATTTCAACAATGTTTTCGATGATGTGCAGCAACTGAACACAACTACTGTTGACAATGCTCAGGTATTCTTCTCTTTTTTCGATCGTATAGACTTCATTTTTTAATAAACCGGCAAAACCCATGATCGAATTCATCGGGGTACGCACTTCGTGGCTCATGTTGGCGAGGAATGCCGACTTGAGTTGGTTGCTTTTTTGGGCATGTTCCTTTTCTTTGATTAATTCGAGTTGGGTAAGTTCGTGCCGTTTTA
>DAIMEA010000528.1:0-2782 GCA_036725585.1 Prolixibacteraceae bacterium
ACGCCGGCCTGCTGGCACAAGGCGCCGATTCTGTTCTTGAGATCTTCGATGTCGAAATGGTTCTTGGCGATAAGCATTCGGTTTTCGATGCACCCGGCTCAATGCTTATTAGCGAATCGCTTGCCCGAAAACTTTTTGGCGGGAACAATCCGATGGGTGAAATCATTTCCAATCCTTTGGGACAATACAATGGAGTGAAAACCGATTTCACTGTTAAAGGTGTCATGAAGGACTTTCCCCCAAACAGTCACTTCCACCCCGATTTGCTTGCCACGCCCGCTGAGGGTGAAATCAGCTGGTGGGCATGGACGTATTTCTTGTTAAAGGAGCAAAGCGATCCCGAAAAAATCGTTTCGGGTTATTCCGATTATCTTGCCAAACAAAGCAATCAACCCCTTGAAGAGATTAAGTCCTGTGCCTTTCTGCAAAAGCTTACAGACATTCACCTGAAATCGGACAAGCTTCGTGAAATTGAAAACAACGGGAACATGACCCACATTTATGTCCTTGCTGTTGCCGCTTTCATTTTGCTGTTGATATCGATTGGAAATTACGCCAGCCTGAACATGGGAATGGCCGGATTTTATCACAAATATCTGGTCATAACCGGCATTTTGGGTCCAACGGGGCGAAGAAATTTGTACCCGTACTTTTTTGAAAATTTGCTAATCGTATCCCTCTCCGTTTGCGTTTCGGCCTTGCTTGCCCTTGCGGCAAATAAGCTGATAATAGATTTTGGGAACATCGACTTGCTGGCCGGAAAGATGGGATTCATGACGCTTATTGTCCTTCTATTTGTATTACTGGGGTTGGCTGCAGGCATATACCCTCTTCTAAAACAAACCATTCAAAAAGGATTGCCAGGAAATACCAACAAATTGTTGCACGTGAACCGTACGGTTGCAAGCAAGGGCATTGTTGTAGGCCAATACACAATGTCCATCATCCTCATTGTTTCCGTAATAACCATTTCCCGGCAAACAAATTATGTACTGAAACATTCCATCGGGGTAAGCGAGAACAACATTCTTTGCATGGAATCGGTACACGCGAATGTGCAGCAAAAATTTGAAATTTTTAAGGCCGAACTTTTAAAAAACAACAGCATCGAGTCGGTTTCGGCCATGCTGGAACCACCCGGCGGCGAAGCCAACGACATGTTTGCCTTTGAAATGGAGGACCGGCGACAAAACGCTCAGGAAGCAGACCGAATCGGGGTTTTTCCCTGCGATTACTCCTTTGCCCGGCTTTTCCATCTTGAATTCCTGGGTGGCAACAATTTTTCGGAAAGCAATACCGACAACGAAGGTTCGGGCGAGTTCATCATCAACGAAACAGCCATGCATTACCTGGATTTTCATCACCCGGAAGACATTATTGGAAAGGACTTCACATTGATTTTTTCTTCACCGGGCATCACCATCCCAAAGGGGAAAATTATTGGGGTTGTAAAAGACTTTCACCTTTCGAGCATGAAAAAGAAAGTTGGCCCGCTCGTTTTGTTCAAAAGAGACAAAATATGGCTGATCAATTTTGTGATCGCTTACAAAACGGGAATGCGGGAAGCGGCCATCAGCGACATACAAAGAATATGGCAGGATATGTTTCCCGACTATCCCATTAACTACGAACCTGTTGGTTCAATGTACCGGAAAGTATATAAAACAGAATTACTCCAGGCACGTTTGTTATCCATTTTTACTCTCCTGTCGGTATTTATCTGTTCGATGGGATTACTGGGCATATCGCTGTTAAGTGCCCAACAACGCACAAAGGAAATCGGCATCCGCAAAGTAAACGGAGCCCGTGTTTCTGAAGTATTGGTATTGCTGAACCGTGACATTGTGAAATGGGTCGCCATTGCCTTTGTCATTGCTACGCCCCTTGCCTTCTTCGCCATGAATAAATGGCTCGAAAACTTTGCCTACAAAACCGATTTGAGCTGGTGGATCTTTGCCCTGGCCGGAGCGCTGGCATTGGGAATAGCGCTGCTAACAATCAGCTGGCAAAGCTGGCGGGCGGCGACAAGGAACCCGGTAGAAAGTTTAAGATATGAATAGTACCTACGGTGAGCTGCGCCCGGGCACCAGCAAGTGGACGGCGACAAGGAACCCGCTTAAGGCCTCTGAAGCAGGAATAACAGCGAACCAAACATAAAACAATGAGACGAGCTATCCCGATTTATCGGGACAAACAAGGAGGATTACCCCGATAGGCTATCCGGGTGGCGAGTTACATGAGATGCCAAAACTTTAAATTTAATCGAATGAAACAGCTAAAAATAATCGTACGATCGTTAAAAAAGAATTCAATACTCAATGTCATCAACCTTTTCTCAATGGCTTTAGGACTTGTAGCTGCAGGTATTATTCTGGCATACGTGTACCAGGAGTATCATTATGATGCAGGTAATGCAAAATCGGAAAATATTTTCCGGGTGGAACCTTCCGGATACGGGCCTCTGGCACAAACGTTAAAAACAAATCTTCCGGAAATTAAAGAGACAACACGCGTTAGCTTCTTTTACGGTTATCTGGCTTGCTCTGCTGGTGAAAATAAATTCAATGAGACTTGCGCAATTTTTGCCGACCCAACTTTTTTCGATCTGTTTTCATTTCCGGTTGTCAAGGGAAACAAGAAAGAGTGTTTGAATACATCCAATTCAGTTGCACTTTCGGAAACTGCTGCCCACAAATATTTCGGAGACAGCGATCCCATAGGAAAAACGCTAAAGATTGGCAGCAAAAGTGAATTTACCGTTGAAGCTATTTACAAAGATTTT
>DAIMEA010000529.1:0-2780 GCA_036725585.1 Prolixibacteraceae bacterium
TGTCAAACTGGTTTAAGAGAATAAAGCTTTGGGTGTAGTTGGTAATGATTTCCAATAGACCCTTGGCTTCCGTTGCATTCAACTGTTCGGAATTTCCGGATTGTTGAATAAGCTTTACAGCCTGCTCCAATTGTTGCATATTTTGGTTAATCAATTGCAACCGTTTTTCATTAAGTGTGTAACCCCTTATTAAATGGTCTTTGAGTTGCTGTGTAGCCCATTGGCGGAATTGCGTGCCTCTTTTGGATTTTACCCGGTATCCAACTGAAATGATGACATCAAGATTATACACCTCTACGTATCTGGAAACCATACGTTTAGCCTCTTTTTGAACTGTCAAATATTTTTTGACAGTTACTCCTTTTCTCAGTTCCCCTTCTTTATAAATCCGTGCCCGAACCACCGTTGTTTTGTTGATCGTCAGGTTTGAAGAAGCCACCGGCGCTGTCTCAGAAGGCTCGGTACCGTCGAGGGTATAGCGTACGATACCCCCGTACAGAGAACGGATGGACAAAGATAATGGTGCAGCGAAAATTCCGCCCAAACGGGAAAAGGTGGGTTCGCTTTTCACGATCCCTGCAAATGCTTCTCCACCATTTTGCCTACCGGGTGTCGGTTCGGTGAAAAAGACCCATTCCGAAGCCCCGTCGGTTTTCCGGCCCATGGAGATATTGGCCTCCTGAAAAGAAAAGGAAAGAGAATCGACGATTTCGCCTGTCGGGGAAACCAAGGCCAACTCCTCACCGTCGGCCGAGAGTTTAAAACCGGTATGCAGGCCGGTATTCATCCCGTCGGCCCAAATAAGCAGACAGGCCCCGGGAAGGAGGTTTACGCGACCGGTAAACGTCCATTTATACAGGTCGGAGATATTATCAGTCAGGGAATAGCCTTGTAAATTAACGGTTTGCTGGCTCCCATTATAAATTTCGATCCAGTCGGCGCTTTCACCGTAATCGGGATCGGAAACAATTCCGGTATTGGAGGCCATGAATTCGTTGATGAAAAGCTGTCCGAAAGCCCGCCCCAACGAAAAGAACAGAAAGGCCGTAAGCAATAATCCGCAAATAAGGACTTTAACAATTTTCATGGCTTTCGGATAATTCCGGGTGAAAAATAGAAAATATTTTCATTAGAATGAAGACAGGTGAAGGGGCAATATCCCTGATCAAAATTTAGAAATTATCCTTCCGGGGAATTGCCTATTGTTGGGTATGAGAAAAAGCACATGCGAAAATCCCAAAAGGTACCTGAATTTTCCTGATCCCGTAGGGGGCGTATGTCGTTAAAAACATGCATGTTATCGGAAATGATGCGACCCCGTAGGGGTCGTACCGATCCTCTGAATCTTCCTTGCTACCAACATACGATTCCTCCGGGATCAGGGATCGGATCTGTCATACAGGGAAGCCTGTTTGGCGGTGATGGAATTGAATCGTTATGGAGAATAGATTTCAGGATTAATTATGACAGTTTTTGCGCAACTGCTATCGGGATGGCCGGTGATAGTATGCTCACTCTAAACCGGGGCTACCCGAAACATCGCGCCTATGACGCTTTACGTATTGTCATACGAACTTTGTGCACAAAATCATTTTCATTTTTTCCATCGGATCGGAAAAAACGAAGCGGAAATTGTATTTTTACCCTTCAACCCGTAAAAAGGAAATTTATGTCGGTTACCCGTTTTGGAATTTCGATTGAACAGGATCTGCTGGAAGCCCTGGATGAATATGTACAGGAAAATCACTTTTCGAACCGGTCGCAGGCCATACGGCACCTGATCAGCCGGAACATCATCGAGCACAAATGGCAGTGCAACAACCAGGTAGCCGGATCGATTACCTTGTTTTACGATCCCCGGAAACGGGATTTGCTGAGCCAGATTGCCGGGGTGCTTGAAGAATTTTCCGGCGAAGTGCTCTCGGCCCAGCGTTTTCTGCTCAAAAAGAACAAATGCCTCGAGATCATTGCCGTAAAAGGCATTGCCAAACGGCTCACGGCCTTGTCGGATGCCCTGGTTACAATAAAGGGGATCCATCACTGCAAACTGACGATGAGCCGGGCTGAATAACGCGTACACCCATCCGGGAAGACCATGAAGCCCGAAAACCCGCATAAGCTACCGTTCCACCCCGTTTCCGGAGAAGAAAACGCTCCCTGTTCGCCCGGACAAACCGGTTTATGGGAATCCGGGCAGAGCCTGCCCATCCGCTTCAATCCCTGGAAGCACCATCTCGGATGGGTGCAGGAGCATCTGGAAAGAGCCCGGAATGCCTCGAATGAGCCCAATTTCAAAAGAGAAATCATTGAATCGGTCCGTACCATCAACAGCAACCATGTTGATGTATATACAGGCGCTTATACCGTTTCTTCGATTGGGGATCGGCTGGACGCTTTTCTCCGGGAAGCTGCCATTATAAGCCGGAAGGAACTGACGGAGTGGCTGGGACGGAGAAAATACCGTACTTGCTCCCTGCCCGACGGATCAGCCTGGATTTTGCGCGAAGGAAACAGTCCACAGCCCTGCATTCATATACACCCGGCCCGGACGGGCGCAAAGCACATCCGCATTCAGGGAAATGCCTGGAAAACAGCCATTGTTCAGCATCTCCTTTACCCCGATGATGCAGCGTTTGATACAGCCCGGATCAATGCGATCCGCAAAAACATCCTGGGTGTATCACCTGTGCGAAGCGACCGGCTGAACAGGGAACAACTGATTCGGATGTTCCGGCTACTGTCCGGCAACTGCCCCGAAGAAAACGAAACGAAAAAAGAAA
>DAIMEA010000530.1:0-2766 GCA_036725585.1 Prolixibacteraceae bacterium
TACATGAACGCCAACCTCACCCCCGATCCGCGAATAAAACTTCTTTTCGCTGCGCAAAGCGAAAACAATTTCTATCTTTGTTTCTATTGCTTTTTCGATTTTCAACTACGTTATGCATAAAATACGATTGAATGTTCTTGGGCTATCGGTAAGCCAAACACAAACTGGGGCTTATGCTCTTGTTTTGGCAGAAGACAGTGGCGACCGACGCATACCCATCATTATCGGGCCTGTTGAGGCTCAATCGATTGCTATACAACTCGAAGGACTTCACCCTCCACGCCCGCTGACACACGATTTGTTTAAAAACATTGCCCACGCCTTTCAGATTGAACTGATCGAGGTAATCATTTACAAACTGGAAGAAGGAATCTTCTTTTCCGAACTGATTTGTGAGCAGAGTGGCACCCGGATCGCCATCGATTCGCGTACATCCGATGCTGTAGCCCTGGCTCTTCGTTTTCGTTGCCCGATTTATACCACCGAGGAAATTTTATCGAAAGCCGGCATTGTGTTTGAAGTGTCGGAAGGATATGAGGAAAGCCCCCAGCAGGAAATGTCGGAAAACGACGAACGCAAAAATAAATACGAGCTATACTCGCTCGAAGAGTTGCAACAATTGCTGCATGAGGCTGTTCAGGATGAGAAATATGAAATGGCCTCCGAAATCAGGGATGAAATTTCGAGACGAAAAGAGGGTAACTAATTTCTGCAGGAATCAATGGCCGGTTATGCGGCAAAAACAACGATGTATTAATGAAACGTATTCTGCTTTTTCTTTTTCTGTTCGCCGCGTTTTTTTGTGTCATGAATCCGGCACACGCCCTGGGCGCTGCAACCGACACCCTGCAACAGACAGCAGGAACAACCATCGACAAATCAACTCTTCTGCTCGACAAGGCTTCGTCGGGAGGGTTTCGTTTTGTTACGCTGCTTCGGGGATTATTGGGCGTACTGGTGCTCCTATTCCTGGGGTGGATTTTCAGTGCAAGGAAGAAAAATATTCCCTGGCGAACGGTCTTTGTCGGATTGGCGTTGCAGGTAATTATGGCTATCTGCATTTTGTATGTGCCTTTTGTCCGGGAAATATTCAATTTTTTCGGGAAAATTTTTGTCGTCATACTTGACTTTACAAAAGCAGGGACCAACTTCCTTTTTGAAGGATTTCTCGACACCAACAAGTTTGGATATGTATTTGCGTTCCAGGTTTTGCCCACGATCATATTTTTTTCGGCCCTGACGAGTGTTTTGTTTTATTTTGGGGTCATTCAGATTGTCGTTAAAGGACTGGCCTATTTATTTTCGCGCACAATGGGTTTGTCGGGAGCCGAGGCGCTTTCGGTTGCCGGGAATATCTTTTTGGGTCAAACCGAGTCACCCCTGATGATCAAAGCTTATTTGCCCAAAATGTCCGATTCGGAGATTTTGCTGGTGATGACCGGTGGCATGGCCACCCTGGCCGGAGGGGTTTTGGCCGCGTATATTGCCATGCTGGGTGGCGACGACCACCTGTTGCGGCTCGAATTTGCCAAGCACCTGCTAACCGCTTCGGTTATGGCTGCCCCGGGCGCTATCATTTTCTCCAAGATGATCGTTCCTCCCGATGGGCCGGTTCATAAAGAACTGGAAATAACAAAAAACAAATTTGGCGACAATCCCCTCGATGCCATAACCACCGGAACGTCGGAAGGGATTAAACTGGCGGTAAACGTTGCCGGGATGTTGCTGACTTTTATCGCTTTTATTGCCCTGTTTAATTTCCTTTTGCGAAAAGTCGGTTCCATCGGCGATTTTAACGATACCATTGTCCAGTTATCCGGGGGAAAGTATACCGAGCTGTCGTTGCAGTTTCTTTTGGGTTACCTGTTTGCCCCGGTCATGTGGCTCATTGGCGTTCCTCTTCCGGATATTACCCTTGTGGGGCAATTATTGGGCGAAAAACTGATTATGACCGAGTTCATCGGTTACATCAGCCTGGCAGAAATGAAAACGGCAGGGGATTTTGCCAGTTATAAATCAATTATCATGGCCACCTATATCCTTTGCGGTTTCGCCAATTTCGCTTCCATCGGAATCCAGATAGGCGGGATCGGTTCGCTGGCCCCCAATAAACGAACCCTGCTTTCTAAATACGGATTGAGGGCTTTGTGGGCCGGAACGCTTGCTTCGCTTTTGTCAGCAACCATCATCGGAATGATTTTGGGCTGATAACGGGGAAGGAAGAACGTTTATAGGTCCCCGACGAAGCCAACAGGGACAAAGAATAGAGAATAAATATGAAGCCATGAAACAATATCTCGATTTATTACAGCATATTCTCGATCACGGGACGGAAAAGAAGGACCGAACCGGAACAGGTACCTTGTCGACTTTTGGTTACCAGATGCGCTTTCATCTCGACGAAGGTTTTCCGGTTGTGACCACCAAAAAGCTCCACCTGAAATCGATCATCCACGAATTGTTGTGGTTCCTCCAAGGCGACACCAATGTAAAATATCTTCAGGAGAACGGGGTCCGGATCTGGAACGAATGGGCCGACGAAAAGGGCGATCTGGGGCATATTTACGGATACCAGTGGCGATCCTGGCCCGATTACCGGGGTGGTTCGGTCGATCAGATATCCGAAGCGGTGCATGCCATAAAAAGCAACCCTGATTCCCGGCGCATGATTGTCAGCTCGTGGAACGTAGGTGATCTTCCCAACATGAACCTACCGCCCTGTCATGCTTTTTTCCAATTTTATGTGGCCGAAGGGAAGTTGTCGTG
>DAIMEA010000531.1:0-2763 GCA_036725585.1 Prolixibacteraceae bacterium
GTTGTCGTTATTGAAAATTTCCCGTGCCATCCGGTGTATATGGGTGGCAATGACAGGATTGCCGGCCTGCCAGTTTCGCTGGATGTACCCATCAAACTGGTGGTTAAATTTCTCTGCCTGGTCGGGCGACAAATGATGCCTGGAAAGGAGTCGGTCTTTTGTTTTTACATGGCATTCATAGCATTCCCGCTCCATTTCAGTGGTCGCAATAATTCGCGCTAAACCGGATGCTTTGGTTGAGAAATCCTTCAACAAGTTGCCGGGCCGGAAGCTGTGGCGCTCCGACAAAGACATTGACCCCCGCCTGCTGAAAGAGCTGGATGGCCCGCTGGCCCATTCCTCCGGCAAGTATGTCGGTAACTCCGTGCTGGGCCAGAAAACGGGGTAAGAGTCCCGGTTCGTGGGGTGGGGCATCAAGAGGAAGAGCTTCTGCTATATCCAGGTTGTTCACTTCAAAAAGCGCAAATTTCTGGCAATGTCCGAAATGCGGATCCAATATCCCGTTGCTGACCGGGATCGCAATTTTTTTTGTCATCATAACGATTCGGTTGATTTTTTAATTAATTCTTCGATGGTCAATAGCTCATTCGTTTCGATGAGCTGGATGTCGAATTTTTCCAACACTGTTTTGGCTTTCGGTCCAAAATGACCGGAAATAATTTTTGCTGCACCGATTTCTGCTACCATTTCTGAAGTCTTGGTTCCAGCCCCGCCCATCGAATCGACAAAAGGATTGGCGATAAAACTATTTTCTCCCGTATTGGTATCGTGCACACAAAACCAGGGGGCACGTCCGAACCGGTCGTCCATTTTGGACGAAAGTTGATCGCCGGTCGATGTAATCACAATCTTCATTCTATTTATTTATTTTTATATTCTTTTGATATTGTGGATTTTGTAAAGGTTCTGGTAAAATGCCGTTAACGGATTCCGACCTGCATAGCGGACAAGTTTTTTTCTCCAGTGATGAAGGTTGGGTGAAGCGTGTATGGCACTTTTTGCAGGAATACCATACTTTTTCGGTATAACTGTTTCCATTTATGGTCACTATTTCCCGCGTTTCAACCAGGGCAAGAGCAATTTTTCTCCGGGCATTTTCGTAGATCCGGGCAAAGGTTGGTCTCGAAATACCCATGAGCACAGCTGCCTCAAAATGGTTCATCAATTTGTAATCGGCCAGTTTTAGGGCTTCGTACTCTTCGTAGAGCAAATACACGGGCTCGCCAGTGCCCGGGGGACACCCCCAGGGCTTATAACCTCCAAACCTTGGCGGAGCGTTGATACGTCGTGATTTGCTGTTTCTGGACATGTAATAAAATATTGACAAATATAATGAGAATATTCTCAAAACATTAAAAATTATTTTTTTTATAATCGAAATTTCTAAGAAAAAGCCTATCTTCAATTCTTGTAATTTGAACATATGTTCTTTATTTTTGCTCAACAACGAAATATATGACACGTCCGCACCAGATCAGAAAAATTCAGTCGCCGCCCCGGGCAAAAGGTTTTATTCCCCTGGGTTTTTATCGCGATCGATCCGACCCCGTGGTTTTAAACATCGAAGAATTTGAATCCATCCGTTTGCTCGATTATGAGGGCTTGACCCAGGAAGCGGCTGCAAAATGCATGCAGGTATCGCGTCCCACCTTAACCCGAATCTACGAACGGGCAAGGGGCAAGGTGGCCTCTGCCCTTACCGAAGCCCGGCAAATACTGATTGAAGGAGGGAATGTTGTTTTTAAAGGAAATTGGTATGAATGCGACCAGTGTGGGAGCCATTTTAACAATCCCCTCGAAGAGCTGATCGCAAGCTGTCCGCTATGTAGCTCGAACCGAATTCAGCATCTGACCGATCAGAAAGAAGAACAGAAAAGGGAACGGAAGGATAATCGGGCAGGAGCAATGAAAATGGCCATTCCTCTTAACGGGGAAAAATCGACGGATAAAATTGCGCCCTATTTTGCCCGATGCAGTCATTTTGCCCTTGTTGATCCCGAAACCTGCCGCGCAGAGATAATTTCGAATCCTTATCAGGATCTGAGCCGGGGTGCAGGCATCCGGATACTCGATTATCTTTTTGAAAAATACGATGTTCGGTGTATCGTTGCTTTCGAACTGGGGCATAATATTCAGCAACGGGCCTTGGAAAAGGGAGTGCAACTGATCATTATCCAGGGATACCAGAGAATTCGGGAACAATTGCTTGATTTGATTTTTGCTCCGGATAAAGCAAAGGAAATGTAGAAATATTGTGATAATAATAACATAAACGACGTATTATGAACAAACAGAAAAGAATAGTGGTAATTGGTGGCTCTGCTGCCGGTCCGAAAGCGGCTTCAAAAGCACGCAGGCTCGATGAGTTTGCCGAGATTACGATCATTCAGAAAGATGCCGACCTTTCGATGGCATCGTGCGGTTATCCTTACTATGTGGGGGGATTTTTCGATAACCGGAATATGCTGCTGAGCACCCCAACCGGGGTGGTTCGTGATCCCAAATTCTATCTAAACGCGAAAGGAATCAGTGCGATGATTAACACAGAGGCTACCCGGATCGATCTTCAAAACAAGCAGGTCGCTACCAAAAACCTGTTAACCGGAGAGGAAAAGTCGGTACCGTACGACAAACTGATTATTTGCACCGGAGCGAAACCCAATTTGCCCCCGATCGAGGGAATCGACCTGGAGGGGATCACTACCCTGCAATCGATGCATGATGCCGATTATCTGAGAAAGGTTCGGGATGAGGGAAAAATCA
>DAIMEA010000532.1:0-2754 GCA_036725585.1 Prolixibacteraceae bacterium
AACCACTTTGGCACCCAGCATTTCCATCCGTTTTACGTTGGGCATTTGCCGCTCTATATCGGTTTCACCCATATAAACTACGCATTCGAGGTTCATCAGGGCGCAAACCGTGGCTGTGGCAACTCCGTGCTGCCCGGCGCCCGTTTCGGCAATGATCCTTTTTTTCCCCATCTTCCGGGCGAGCAAAATCTGCCCGATTGTGTTGTTCACTTTGTGCGAGCCGGTATGGTTCAGGTCTTCCCGTTTCAGAAAGATCTTAGCCTGGTAGTGTTTGCTCAAACGAGGGGCAAAATACAAAGGCGAAGGTCTTCCTACATAGTTTTTCAACAAATCGATAAATTCCCGCTTAAACTCCGCAGAATCGATGATTTCGCGATAACAGGCGCGTAGTGCATCCACATTGGGTTGCAACATTTCGGGAATAAATGCCCCGCCAAATGCCCCATAATATCCTTTTTCGTTAGCTAAATAGTTTATTTTCATTGTTCTTGATACTTGATGCTTGATACTTGATACTTGATGCTCGATACTCGATACTCGATACTCGATACTTGGTTTTCGATACTTGATTCTGGATGTTTCCTTTTATTCAATTAACACCTGGATAAAGTTTTGAATTTTTTCCACATCCTTCTTCCCGGGGCTTACTTCAAAGCGGCTGTTGATGTCGAAACCGGCCATTTGGGGATGAACGATTGCTTTTAGTTCTTCCGCATCGTCGGGGCCAATACCGCCACTGAGCAGGAACGGCCGACTTCCTGTGTAGTTTTTCAGCAACGACCAATCGAATTTGGCCCCGGTTCCTCCGTGTTTTTCCGAAGGGGTGTCGAAGAGGAAATAGTCGCAACAGGGCGCATAGGCGGCAAAGTTATTTTCTTTGGCCAGGTTGAAAGCCTTGATGACGCTAAATCCTTCCTCTTTAAGCGAACGGCACATTTCTGGTTTCTCGCTGCCGTGTAACTGGAGGGTGTCGAGGTGATACGCCCGGGCATAATCCAAAACAACCTGCTTCGTTTCGTTAACAAAGACACCGGTTTTTCGGATGGAATCGGGCAAGCGCTTGATTGAATCCGGATCAACCTTTCCAACCACAAAGCGGGGCGAGCGGGGATAAAAGATAAAACCCAGCATATCGACAGGCAACGCGGATATTTGCTGCATGAGCGCTTCATCGCCCATGCCGCACACTTTGATGATCCATTTTGTATTCATTTTGTTTCTGCTTAGTTGTTTCGGTTTGTTATTCTTCATCAGATAATTGCATTACAAAGCGCTTCATCGCCTTGCCGGGATCGGTCTCCTTCATGAAGTTTTCGCCCATCAGGAATCCCTGGTAGCCATATTTTTTCAGCATTATCACTGTTTCGGGCAGGCTGATTCCGCTTTCGGATATCCGCACAAAGCGCTCCGGGATTTTGTTGGCCAGCCGGACCGATTGTTGCACATCGACACGAAAGGTTTTCAGATCGCGGTTGTTCACGCCAACCACATGCACGGCCTCCGAACATTTCCGGAGTTCTTCTTCGTTGTGGATCTCGAACAATACTTCCATCCCCAGTTCCCGGGTGAGTCCCGCAAAATGGTCGACTTCCCCGGTGGTGAGCGAGGCGGCAATCAGGAGAATAACCGCGGCCCCGTGAGCTTTCGCCTCGTGAATCTGGTAGCTGTCGACGATAAAATCTTTCCGTAAAACCGGGATCGAAAGGAGCGAGCTGGCCCGGTCCAGATCCTTCAGGGCACCCCCGAAATAGGATTCATCGGTCAGGACCGATACGGCCGATGCACCGGCATTTTCATATCCCCGCACCACCTCTTCGAGATTCACCCGGTCGTTGATGATTCCTTTTGATGGCGACTTTCGTTTGTGTTCGGCAATAATGCCCGTTTTTTCCATATCAAAAAGGAAACGGGTAAAAGAGGGTACCGGCCGGTTGTAACCCGGCAATTTCATGAGTTCGGCCAGGGGAACGGCTTTTTTTGCAGCAGCAACCTCTGCTTTTTTGTGTTCGTTTATCTGGTCAAGAATGGTCATACTGTTACATATAATTCGTGTCCGTAAATCCTCAATCCTCAATCGTTAATCCTCAATCGTTAATCCTCAATCGTCAATCCTCAATCCTCAATCCTCAATCGTTAATCGTTATTCGTTCCACACTCAGTCCTTCACCGCGCATTCCAGCACCTTTTTCGCTTTTCCTCCCAAAAGCGAACTTCGGGCTTCTTCCAGGCACTGTTCGATGCTCTTTTCGGGGTGAATGGTTTTGATGGCCATGGCCGAATTGGCAAAAATAACACTGTTTTGCGCCTCTGAGCCCTTTCCTTCAAGGCATGTTTTAAAAAGTGATGCGGCTTCTTCGACGGTATGGCCTCCAAACAATTGTTCGGGCAACACCCGTTTTAGCCCGATTTTTTCCGGGGTGAACATCCGGTCGTCGGCCTGGGTCACCACTTTAAATTCTCCGGTTAGGGATATTTCATCATAGCCATCGAGCGAATAGACGATCGAATACTTTTTCCCGGTTTGTTGGAAAAGATAGTGGTAGAGACGCACGGTTTCGAGATCAAACACACCGGTAATCTGGTACGGAGGATTAGCCGGATTCACCAGAGGTCCGATCAGGTTGAAAAATGTTTTCATGCCCAGTTCCCGGCGAATGGGGCCTACCGCTTTCATAGCCGGGTGAAAGAGGGGGGCATGCATGAAAATGAATCCGCAGCGCTCCATTTGTTTTTTCAGGATATCGGCGTCGTTGG
>DAIMEA010000533.1:0-2752 GCA_036725585.1 Prolixibacteraceae bacterium
TCATTACTCATTCTTTTATCCGGGGATGATCCCGGTCCAGGTCTTGAATTTCGGGTATGTCGTCCAGTAAATAGGCTTTATCGGTTTCTTTGTATACATAATTGATCTGATAGACCAGGGCCGAATTAATGGAATCGCCGGGATAACAGCGGGGATGCGCATAAAATCCGGGAGCCCGTTTTACTTGTTGCTCCTCGGAAATTATATTCAAAACCATGGCTTTCTTATTGAAAATCCCCCCCTTAAACTCGGGCAGATTGACATCCCGTGTTTTCAAACAGGTTGACCATAAAAGCATATTTTCTTTCCGAATCCAGGATGCTCTGGATGCAGCTCCTTCGAGCAAATTTCCCCGTGCATCGGCATCGCTGATTTCGATGATCCGGATGGCATTTTCCGACTCGTCGACGACATACATCGGATCCATAAATTCCAATTTTTTTCCGTTCGGACTGGAACACGACCGATCGGAATACAAAGGATTGTTCGGGCGGTCGGAAAAAACCACCCACAATTCGCCCCCTTTTGCTTTCCCAGGAAACGCTTTCGATGCCTGATCCATAGGCATTAAGTACTTTCCGGGAGTATTCATTACACTACGTTGCCCCAAAACAACCACACCAAAAAAAAGGGAAAGCAATGCAGAGAATACAATTTTTTTCATCATAAATCGTACATTTTTTAAAAACACATTAGCCGGGTACGTTACATACCAAAACCAAACTGTTTTCAATTGTTTCCAAATATAAATCCGAAAAAAGCTTAATCAAAATCTTTGCCATAAAATTACAGGAACAAACCTACGAAATTATTTTCGGGAAGAGATATTTTTATCAGAAACTTTGCATTTTATGCAGACGGCAATACTCTCCGTTTTGGCGGATCAATTCTTCGTGTGTTCCTTGTTCCACTACTTCTCCCTTTTTAAAAACACAGATCAGATCGGCATTTTTGATGGTGGACAAGCGATGGGCGATGATGATGGAGGTCCGGTTTTTCATCAGGTTAACCAGGGCATCCTGAACCAGTTTCTCCGACTCGGTATCGAGCGATGAAGTCGCTTCGTCGAGGATCATGATGGGCGGATTCTTCATCACTGCGCGGGCAATGGAAATTCGCTGCCGCTGACCACCCGACAATTTATTCCCATAATCGCCAATAACGGTCTCATAACCCTGTTCCGACTCTGTAATAAATTCATGGGCATGGGCTACTTGGGCGGCTTCGAGGATTTGCGCCCGGGTTGCCGATTCCACGCCGAAGGCAATGTTATTTTCAAAGGTATCGTTGAACAATACGGGATCCTGGCTCACATAGCCCATTAAGCCGCGAAGATCGGAGATTTTAACATCCCGTATATCGACGCCATCGATCAGGATTTGCCCTTTTTGTATGTCCCAAAAACGGGGAATCAGTTTCACAAAGGTCGTTTTACCTGACCCCGATCGGCCCACCAGAGCAATGGTTTTCCCTTTCGGTAACGTGAGGTTAATATTCTTTAGAATCTTATCGACATGGTATGCGAAGGTTACGTTCCGGAATTCAATCTGATGTTCAAAGGTTTGTTTTCGAATCACATCGGAACGATCGGATATGGGATTCTCGGTATCGAGAATGGCATCAATCCGGTCGACCGAAGCTAATCCTTTCTGTACACTGTATATGGCGGTGGAAAAGGCTTTGGCCGGATTGATGATGCTGTAAAAAAAGACCAGGTAGGTAATAAAATCTTCGGGAGCGAGCCCACCCTCGTGTTTCAGGATCAAACTGCCCCCATACCACAAAACGCCAATGATAATCACCGTCCCCAGAAATTCGCTTACAGGATGGGCCAGAAAACTGCGCCACATCAAACGGTTCATGATGCGAAAATAGTGCTGTGTTTCCGTCGCAAATCGTTTTTCCATCCGCTTTTCGGCATTAAATGCCTTAATGATGGGCAACCCGGAAAGGGATTCGTCGATGGTGTTAAGCAACTCGCCCATTTTATCCTGGCCTTTGCGCGACGTTTTCTTTAATGAGCGCCCGATGCGCCCTGTAATAAAGGTGGCTACCGGCAGAAGCAGCAAGACAAAAAGGGTTAGCGACCAACTCATATACACCATAACAACCAGGGAGATCAGGATAATGATTGGATTTTTGAACAACATCTCCAGGGAATTCATGATCGAATTCTCCACTTCGGTTACATCACCGGTAATCCGTGCCATAATGTCCCCTTTCCGTTCGTTGGAAAAATACCCGAGAGGCAACGACAACAATTTGCGGTAGATCTTGAAACGAAGATCACGAACCATGCTGTTCCGGATAATGACCATGGTAAAACTGGCCAGATACGTAAAACCAACCTTGAGAAAAACCATCACAATCATGAAAAAACCAATCAGGTAAAGCACCTTTAAGGGCCCCGAATCCTTGATGATGCTGCTCATGAGATAAAATAGATTGTGTTTCAGGTCGCCAAAATCGAGTGAGAAAGGAAGCGCTTCGGTAACCATTTCCTGGGTGCCAAACAAAATTCCCAGAATGGGACTAAGTGCCAAAAAAGAGAAGGCACCAAACACAGCGCCCAAAACATTGAAAAAGATATTCAAAAGCGCCCATCCTCTATAGGGAAGGACAAAACGCTTCAGCAAGGCAATGATTCCTTTCATTTGCGAAGGTTATGTGGTCTGATTACTGTAACTAAAAAGCCGGATATTTATTGTTTGGCATGCTATCTTTTCATTCGAATAAAACTTTTAACATACTG
>DAIMEA010000534.1:0-2726 GCA_036725585.1 Prolixibacteraceae bacterium
GATTTTGATCTGGGCATTCAAAACGACGGGCAACACGGCCAGGGAAAGAAAGAGGGTTAGGGTCTTACCATTGATTGATTGATTGATTGATTGATTGATTGATTGATTGATTGATCAATCGAAGGACATTTTTTCTCATAATTATTCGGTATTAGGTAAATGATTTTCCGAAAGTTAAGGAGCCAGAAACGTAAAAACAAAAAAATTGTATGAACAGCAGGAAAATTTTCGTGAGGGGTCGTTTTTTTGATGTAAATGGTATTCTCCTAAACCCGACAGGTTTTCGAAACCTGTCGGGTTTAAACGTGAAAATTCGTTTTTATGGAATGGTTCACAGGGTTTTCACCCGCTGTTGAAACCCTTGTAACTTCGCTCTAAGAGATGTTGTAACCTTAAGCCCCGACAGAGTTCGGATCCCGATGATTAATCGGGTCTGTCGGGGGTAAAGACAGAACCGCGTTTCCACCTCTGTGGCAATAATTTTTCTTTGCGTCTCCGCGTCTTTGCGGTTCAAAATTTCCCTCCGCATCTTCTCTTGTTTTACACGTTCAGCTCCTCCCCCTCTGTTTTGGCGATGATCACGGCGCCGCAACTGTCGCTCCACACATTCACCGTGGTACGGAGCATGTCGAGAATCCGGTCGACAGCCAGGATCAGCCCAATGCCTTCCAACGGCAGTTGGACCGCCGAAAGAACGATGGTCATCATCACCAGTCCGGCCATGGGGATGCCTGCTGCCCCAATGGAAGCCAGCAGAGCCGTAACAACCACGATTACCTGCTGCCCGAATCCCAGTTCGATCCCATACGCCTGGGAAATGAACATCACGGCCACACATTCGTACAAAGCCGTCCCGTCCATATTGATGGTAGCGCCCAGGGGTAGTGTAAAGCCCGATATTTTATTGGATACGCCGCTTCGGTTTTCCACCGCATCGAGGGTCAGCGGCAGGGTGGCGCTGGAAGAGGAGGTCGAAAAGGCCGTCAGCAGCGGACTGAGCATGTTTTGGGCATGTCTCAGGGGATGGGCTTTCCCGATCAGCCGGATCAGAAGAGGCAGAGTGAACGTGGCATGGATCACCAGTCCGGCGAGCACAACCAGCATGTATTTACCCAGGCTTCCGGCCACGTTGAGCAAATTCTCTGAATTTCCGGATACTTCCCGGGCAACAATGGCAAATACGCCCAGGGGGGTAAACCGGATAACCAGAAGGGTAATCTTCATCATCAGCGAAAAAAGGCCGTCGAACAGATGCGTCAGGCCCGACGCATGCGGTTTGGGAAGCTGGGGAAGAAAAATACCCACCATAAATGCAAAAAAGATCACGGGAAGCACTTCCCCCCGGGCCATGGCTTCAAAGATATTGTCCGGCACAATGCCCATGAGGGTATCGATAAACGACAGGGAACCAATGCCCAAATTATCGACTGTTTGCGACAGCCCCAGCTCAGCACCCGCACCCGGACGGATAACGTTGACGAGGAGCAATCCGGTAAGGATGGCGAATAAACTGGTTGCTAAGTAATAGACAATTGTTTTAAGCCCCAACCGACCCACATTTTTTTCGCCCCCCATGCTGGCAACCCCGGAAACAACCGAAGTAAAAATCAGCGGGATCACCACCATTTTCAAAGCATTCAGGAACAAATCGCCCAGCCAGTCGTACCACGATACTTTGTCGGGAAGAAAATAACCCACGGGCACAGCCAGTACCAAGGCCAGGGCAATTTGCCAATGCAAGGCAACTTTTGGTAGGCTTTTGCGCCTGTTTTGCGGATTATTTCCCATACATCAAGCTTAAATTTCTGCTATATTACCAAAAAAATGGCAAACCCTTATGGAAAAAAATACCCTGTTGAACGGTTCTTTTTCACCCTTATGCCAAAAATTCATTCGGAAAAACCTGAAAATATATTTTTTTCGCTATTTTTCGCAACCAAATGAGGGTGTATGAGGCAGCTTAAAATTACGAAGCAGGTTACGAACAGGGAAACACTATCACTCGACAAATATCTTCACGAGATTGGGAAAGTTGAATTGCTCGATCCCGAAAAGGAGGTCGAGCTGGCTAAACGAATCAAAAAAGGCGACCGGGAAGCTTTTGAGCAGTTGATCAATTCCAACCTACGCTTTGTTGTATCGGTTGCCAAACAATATCAGAATCAAGGATTAAGCCTTCCCGATTTAATCAATGAAGGGAATTTGGGACTCATTAAAGCTGCGCAGCGTTTCGACGAAACTCGGGGATTTAAGTTCATTTCCTACGCGGTATGGTGGATCCGTCAATCGATCCTCCAGGCCCTGGCCGAACAAGCGCGCATTGTTCGTCTTCCCCTGAACAAAATTGGTTCAATCAACAAGATTAACAAAACCTTCAACCAGCTTGAACAGGAGTTCCAACGGGAACCCACCGCCAAAGAAATATCCGAGATGCTCGAAATTACGCCCGAAGTGATCGAAGAAGCCATGAAAGCATCCGGTCATCACGTTTCGATGGATGCCCCACTGCGCGACGAAGACGGGAACAACCTGTACGACATTCTCCTGAATATCGATACGCCCAGCCCCGACAAAGGCCTGCTGAACAACTCCCTTCAGCAGGAGATCGAACGATCGCTGGCTACCCTGGGAGAGCGCGAAGCCGAAATTATCCGTTTCTATTTTGGCCTGAACGGTACACGGCCCCACACCCTCGAAGAAATTGGGGAAGTGTTTGGCCTTACCCG
>DAIMEA010000535.1:0-2710 GCA_036725585.1 Prolixibacteraceae bacterium
GTAACCGGCACCAGCCCCTCAAGCTGGCGTGTCTACCAATTTCACCATCTGGGCATTAAATTATGGAACATTCGGCCCTGCTTTCCTTTTGGCCGGAACGGATGCAAAAGTAAAAAAATCCCCTTTCCCTCCAAAATAAAAAGGGAAGATTTCATCGACCGGTCTATTCTGCCTTTTTTTCGTAGCGTACATCAACAACAACACCCTCTTTGTCAACCACAAAACGAAATATTTCCGTTTTCAGATAAGCGGGACTGATCCGGGGATCGAGCGTAAAATCGCCCGTACCAATGGTGGTTTCCTTTACCAGGGTCTCCTTTTGATAAAGAAAAAGCCGGTTCCCGTCGTTTAATTCGGTAAGCGATTTGGGCTCTCCGAAGTCGCGGTACACGTTTTCGACACCTTTCCCCGAATATTTGCCGGATATCCGGTGGGCCGGACTGCAAGCACAAAAAGCCAGCAGAAAAGTTATAAACACAAATGAAGTGGGTATCCGTTTCATAATTAGCAATTTTCTCTCAAATATAAACCGGTTAAATAATGGTTAACGCCTATGGAAGCGCTTTCCGAAAGATACGCCTTTTTCCCGATTGCCCGCCCTTTTTACTATATTTGCAGCGTGAATGATGCGAACAAATATTCTTTTCAACTATGATCCTTTTCTTTCGTACGCAAGGCAATACCTTCATTGCTGTAGGTGTCGGGGAACATCTTTCTGAACCGGACATCGAAAAATTATGCTGGCTTTTTGGCGGGGCCGAACCCGTCGAAGCAACTGTTCTATCCGGCTGGCATATCGGCCCTAGAAAGGAAATGCTCACCCCCTGGAGCACCAATGCGGTGGAAATCACGCAGAATATGGGCATAAAGGGGATCGATCGCATGGAAGAATTTTTCCCGGTCGCGAGTCCGGACACACCCTACGACCCGATGCTACAGCATTTGTACAACGGGCTCGACCAATCGGTTTTTACGATTGACCGAAAGCCGGAACCCATTTATTTCATTGACGATATTGCGGCTTACAACGAGCAGGAAGGACTGGCCCTTAGTCCCGATGAAGTTGCCTACCTGAACTCGGTTTCCCATACCCTGAACCGCCCGCTGACCGACAGCGAAGTCTTTGGTTTTTCACAGGTAAACAGCGAGCACTGCCGGCATAAAATCTTCAACGGAACCTTCATCGTCGACGGGGAAGAAAAAGAAATGTCCCTGTTCAAGCTCATCAAGAAAACCACGGCCACCCACCCCAACCGGATTGTTTCGGCTTACAAGGATAACTGCTCCTTTGCCGAAGGCCCGGTAGTGGAACTTTTCGCTCCCAAAACCCAGGACAAAGCCGACTTTTTTGAAATTAAGGAAGCGAAGACGGTGTTGTCGTTGAAAGCGGAAACCCACAACTTCCCCACCACTGTAGAACCCTTTAACGGCGCCTCGACGGGCACGGGCGGGGAAATCCGCGACCGCATTGCCGGGGGAAAAGGCGCCTTTCCCATTGCCGGAACCGCGGTGTACATGACCGCCTATCCGCGCTCTGCAGCCGGACGCCCCTGGGAACAGGCCACCGAAGAACGCGCCTGGCTCTACCAAACGCCTGAGGAAATCCTGATCAAAGCCTCGAACGGAGCCAGCGATTTTGGCAACAAATTCGGCCAACCCCTCATTAATGGCAGCGTTTTGACTTTTGAACATTTCGAAAACAACAAAAAATACGCCTACGACAAAGTAATCATGCTGGCCGGGGGAATCGGGTACGGAAAAGCAGCAGACAGCATGAAGGACACACCCGTACCCGGTCAGAAAGTGGTGTTGCTGGGCGGCGACAATTACCGGATTGGCATGGGGGGTGGTGCTGTTTCGTCGGTTGCTACCGGCGAATACGAGAACAAAATTGAACTGAATGCCGTGCAACGCGCCAATCCCGAGATGCAGAAAAGAGTGTACAACGCCATTCGGGCCCTGGCCGAAAGTGAACACAATCCCATTGTGTCCATTCACGACCATGGGGCCGGGGGTCACCTCAACTGTTTGTCGGAACTGGTGGAAGAAACCGGGGGAAAAATTTCCATCAACCGCCTTCCCGTGGGCGACCCTACCCTCTCGCTCAAAGAAATTGTCGGCAACGAATCGCAGGAACGCATGGGACTGGTTATCCGCGACGAATCGGTCGAAACATTAAAAAGAATTGCCGAACGGGAACGAGCCCCAATGTACGTGATCGGAGAAACCACCAACGACAAAATGTTCGTTTTTGAAAAACAGGAAACCGGCGAAAAACCGATCAACTGGAAGCTCGAACACATGTTTGGCAACCCGCCGAAAACCATCATGAACGACCGAAAGATTCCGGTTGCCTTTCAACCGCTGATGTATTCGCCGGATCAAATACAAACCTACCTCGAACAGGTGCTTCAACTCGAGAACGTAGCCTGCAAGGACTGGCTCACGAACAAGGTCGACCGCTCCGTTACCGGTCGGATCGCCAAGCAACAATGCGCCGGAAAACTGCAGCTTCCGCTCAACAACCTGGGGGTTATCGCGCTCGATTACCAGGGGAAAAGCGGTTTGGCCACAGCCCTGGGGCACGCCCCGGCAGCCGGCCTCATTAACGCCGCCAACGGATCGATCCTCTCCATTGCCGAAGCCCTGACCAACATCGTCTGGGCGCCCCTGCGCGACCGGATCCAAAGCGTCAGTCTCAGCGCCAACT
>DAIMEA010000536.1:0-2699 GCA_036725585.1 Prolixibacteraceae bacterium
ACCAATTGGACAGTACAATAATTGAACTGGTCAAAAAAAATGAAGAAAGGAAAAAGGTGTACGATGCCTTCCGGGCAAAATCGGGTACAATAATGATAGAACAGGTTGACATTGACGGGTACAAACGTTCGCCAATGAGCAAGTCGATCATAGAACGGGCAGGAGAGCCCGATGTGGTACTTGACGGAAAAGAACTGCAGGAAAAAGAAGAGGACTGGTCGTATGGATTATACAATGTGCTTACCTTCAACTCAAAAAACCTGATTGACATTCTGCAAGATTCATCTTTTAATTATTATGCAACTGTGAGTGGATCAGACATTACGCTGGTATTGGTTGACGGGGATTATGACCGGCTTAATCAGGATTTGATAGCAACCATACCTACCAGTGAGGTAAGATCTGTTGACATTATTAATTGTGCCGATAATTTCAGAACAATCTATATGGAAAAAACAGGTTCTTTATTAGATAAACTAATATTCTGTGGCAGCATAATCAACATAAATACCTATAGGGGGAAAGGAATTTTGGATGCAAGGGACAAACCGATAGGCATAAACAAGTTTATAATACCTGTGTTCTCAACTCCCAAAGAGTATTACTCGCCAAGCTACAAGAAACTGAAACCGGACAACAGTAATAAACCCGATCTGCGTGCACTCGTCTACTGGCAACCTGATTTAAGCACAAACAAACAGGGCATTGCTTTAACCAGCTTTTTCAATGCCGACAATGTTGGCAACATGAAGGTTGTGGTGGAGGCCATTTCCAAGGAAGGAAAAATTGGCTACAAGGAAATGGAATACACGGTAGAAGGGGAAAAAACTAATATAATTATTATAGAATGAACATGAAGAATTGCCAACCCCAACTCCTCCTCGTTTGCAACGATGGGTTATCAAAGCTCGTCTTTGACGAGAGAAAATTATAATTGAGAACAATTTTAAACGAAATCTTTGTTTTTGAAAACGGAATAGCTATGAAGAATTTACCTATAATAATCTTACTAATCATTCTTGTTTCTTGCCAAAAATTAAATTCCTATTTGAACTATGCATTGGAATCCTCCAGCACCAACCGCCCCGAGCTGGAAAAAGTTCTGGCCCATTACAAAGATGATACCCTAAAATACCAGGCAGCGGTGTTCCTTATTGAAAATATGCCCGGGCACTATTCTTATGCCGGAGATGAAATTTTGAAGTACTACGAAATAGGAGAAAAAATTCTGCAATCGGCATTAACTCCCGTGCAACAGCGCGACACCCTGCTGAAAATATCGCAACAGCAATTTCCCGGCCTGGACCAAAACATCGTTTCGGACCTGAAAATCATCAAAGGAGATTACCTGATCAAAAACATCGATGCCGCGTTTGAGCAATGGCAAACCAGGCCCTGGGCGCAACACCTGAATTTTGAACAGTTCTGCGAGTTTCTTTTGCCCTATAAATGCGTCGAGCTGCAACAATTGGATCACTGGCGCGACACCCTTTCGGCCTGCTTTGGGAGCAGCCTTGCGACACGGACCCGTGCCGACGAGGGCTACGATTCGCCTTTGGGCGCTTCAACCGCTGTACGTAAAGAGATCATAAACAAAGTGGTTCCAGTGGGGATGCACCGACAAAGCGGTTACCCGTTCCTGAGTGCATCAACAATGCACCAGATCACCTATGGCCGCTGTTCCGACTACGTGTTCCTTGGCGTGGCCACCATGCGCAGCCTGGGCATCCCGGTCATCATCGAGAGTACCCCGCAGTGGGGACGCTACCGCACCGGCCACGAATGGTACACCCTGCTCAACGACAAGGGAGAAATGCTTTTGTCGGAATGGGACATATCGAGCGACCCGGGCAGGGCATTCTTCCCAAACATGAGGATACCCAAGGTTTTCCGCCATACCTGGGCCATCAATTGGGAAACGGTGGACTACCTGAACAAGGCCAAATACAAACACCCTTTCAGCATTTGCAGAAAAGATGTAACGAATGAGTATTTTGCAACAAGCAACCTGAGCATCCCCACCTTAAGGAAAGGCATAAAAGACAAATACGTATACATTGCCGCCTTCAACGGCCACAGCACCGACTGGTTTGTGATCGATTACGGCATACTGAAAAAAGGAAAAGCCGAATTTAAAAACATGGGGCGCAACGTGCTTTATCTTGCCCTGGGCTACGACGGCAACGGACTGATACCTGTGTCAAAGCCATTTATTTTGCACAAAAACGGGGATGTTGAATACATCGATTCCGATTCTACCTGCTTACAGGAAGTTGTGTTAAGAAGAAAGTATTTCTCGGACGAAAACGTGGTCAACATGCAGGGCCGCGTGCTGAACGGTATGATACAAGCCGCAAATAACAAGGATTTTTCGGACTGTGATACCATTTACACCATCAACAACCTGGATTATCCCGACAAAATTGGACTTAATACCTCAAAACCCTACCGGTACTGGAGATACATGTCGCCCGACGCCTCGTATGGGAGCATTGCCGAACTGGGTTTCTTCATAGAAAAAGGTAATAAGGCCGAAACGCTATCCGGAACGATGATCAGTTCAATTGGGCAGAACAGCGCTATTGTCAATAAAGCTTTTGACGGCGACTGGCTCACGAATTTTGAAACCGACTCTGCCAATGGCAACTGGGTAGGTATGGATTTCGGGGGACCGGTAAAAATAGACATGGTACGCATAG
>DAIMEA010000537.1:0-2683 GCA_036725585.1 Prolixibacteraceae bacterium
GTACCTGGTGGCTGCCGAAGCGTACCTGATGGCCGGCAACGAATCGGAAGCGCTCAATTATCTGAACAAAGTGAGAAGCCGCGCCGGAGCTACACCGATTAGTTCGTTTGCTTCGTACCAGCGTTTCGATCCCGACGAAGGGGGTTATGTTTCAGCCGATCAGGCCATCGATGTCATTTTGGACGAACGGGCCCGCGAACTCCTGGGTGAATTCCATCGCTGGATGGATTTACGCCGTACGCGTCAATTGGTGAAATACAACCTCCGCTGGAACGGAAACTTCTCGCTGGTGAACATGACCGGCGGCGATGGCAACCTGAAATGGTACCGGCCAATTCCCGCCGACGAAATCGGACTGAACACAGGAATAGAGCCTGAAGACCAGAATCCGGGATACACAGCAAATACTGCTGAATAATCGTGATCAACAACTTATAAAAAGAAAGACAATGAAAATATCATTTTGGAAAACAGGGCTGTTGATGTTGAGCGTCGTTCTCGCATTTGCTTCGTGTGAAGAAGAGGAAATCATCCGGACAAGCACCCATACCGACGCATCGGCACTGGTGGGAGGAACCTATAGCGGATCGATAACCAACGGAACCGATCTCTACACCGATGCGGTGGTGGTTTTAACCCAGATTCCTTCCGATTCGACACAAGCCGTTGTGTTTACCCTGCAATCAACCAGCTTTGACAATCTGGATGTTACGGCAAACATCAACGCCGGTGTGGCTAACGACGGTTTTGTATTCTCGAGCGGAACGGGTACAACCCAGAAACTGAGCGGCCGGTTAATCGACAACAACCTGACATTGAACATACCATTGAACAGCCGGGGGACCGTACTGAGCAATGCATCAACCGGGGTAGTCTGGATTTTTTCCGGAACCAAAAATTAACAGGATGAAACATAAGGGCCGGCAGGAATTCTGTTTCTGCCGCCCTTTTAAACAGAAACATACAATCAAATCAATTATTCAAACACTTAAAATGTATCGTTATGAAAAGAAATTTACTTTTTATTCTTGTATTATTAGGCGCTTCGAGCGTTTTTGCACAAACCACATGGACAGCCCGTCAGTATTGCGCCGACAACGGCATCCTGGTTGATTCCGTTGCCATCGTTGCCGGTGAATCAGTCACTGTCGACGACATTACCTTTACGGCCCATGGAGCAACCAACTGGTTCTACAGAGCAGGAGAAGGCGAATTTGAATACAATGGTGTTACCTATGGCTGCGACCAGGTACAAGGCCAATCGAACGGGAAAGCAGGCTATATCGATGGCGGTAATATCTCATCGGTAGCTGTTTTTCAGGCAACCAAAGACGGTTCGCTGGATCTTACCTTCAAATTCGGATACAACAAACCATACTATGTTGCCGAATTTTCCCTCGACGATCTCGATGTAGTTGACCTTTCATCGGCCGATGAAGTATTGCCGTTTGCCTACAACAATGCCGAATTCTGGGGCGGCTACTGGAGCAGCACCGATGGAACCTATTACTATCCCGGCGATGCAGGTCCGGTTGATGGTGGCGTTACCTATTTCACCGGTTGCACCATCGACATTGTAGCCGATCATGTATACTATTGCTGGGCTTCGGGCTCGAAAATCATGGTGGCCGGCTTTACGTTCACCCCGAAAGAAGATCCGGGTGCAGCCAACATCATCAGCTCAAAGGCTACCGTTGTTAAAACCGAATACTTTAACATCCAGGGTGTACGACTTTCTGCACCTGTTAACGGTGTCACGATTATTAAGAATACCATGTCCGATGGCTCGATCATCACAAAAAAAGGTGTTTTTGTAAAGTAAGTAGTTAGTTTGTTGAAAGAGGTTGCAATTTTTGGCGGCCTCTTTCTTTTCTTTCTTCCTTTTCATGTACTTTTTCTCCCTTAAAAAAGACCAGTTGAAAAAGGGAATAATAGATCCATGGCTTTAAAAAACAGAATGGTATGAGACGATCTCTTTCGAATTCGATATGGTTTGCACCCCTGATTTTGCTTCTGTTGGGTATGGCCTGCAACAACCATTCCAACAAAAGCAGCGCACCGGAAAAAGAAAGCGAAACAAAATGGTCGGTCCGTATGGCCAACACGGTCATGAGCCAACACGACAGCCTGATCTATTATGAGGGCCGCAAACGAATAAACTGGCAGTATGATGTTGCCATGCTGGCCATGGCCATTGATAAACTTGGCGGCCTCGATCCCCGGTATTCCGACTACATGAAAACATATTACGACTATTTCATCGGCGACGATGGATCGGTAAAGAATTACAGAATCGAGGAATACAACATCGACCGGATCAATCCTGCAAAAAATCTATTCACCCTATACAAACGAACCGGAGAAGAAAAATATAACCAGGCCATCCAGCTTTTTGTCAGGCAAATGGAAAAACACCCCAAAACAAAGTCAGGTGGCTACTGGCATAAGAAGATTTACCCCTGGCAGATGTGGCTCGACGGCATTTATATGGGATCGCCCTTTCTGGCCCAATACGCCAAAGAATACAACCAGCCGGGCTGGTTCGATGTAGTCACCCATCAAATTATCCTGATTCAGGAAAAGACTCTCGACCCGAAAACCGGGTTGCTTTATCATGCCTGGGACGAAAGTAAGGCACAACGCTGGAGCAATCCAGAAACCGGGCAATCACCCCATTTCTGGA
>DAIMEA010000538.1:0-2674 GCA_036725585.1 Prolixibacteraceae bacterium
TCTTTCTTGATGTCGATCACAATTCGCATCCCGGTTCGATCCGACTCATCGTTTACATTCGATATGCCCTCGATCTTCTTTTCATTGACCAATTCAGCAATTTTCATGATCAATTCGGCTTTGTTTACCATGTAGGGAATTTCGGTGATGATGATTTTTTCCCTGCCGGTTGCCGTCGTTTCAATATGGGCTTTACCTCGGTTAACGATTCTCCCTCTTCCGGTGTGATACGAATCCCGTACGCCCTGATATCCATATATGATACCTCCAGTGGGAAAATCGGGGGCTTTGATATAATCGATCAGATCGTCAATTTCGATATCGTTGTTGTCGATATAGGCAATAGTGGCATCGATGGTGTCGCTCAGGTTGTGGGGAGGCATATTGGTAGCCATACCTACGGCAATACCCGAAGCGCCGTTGACCAGCAAGTTGGGGATTCGTGTGGGTAAAACAGTGGGTTCTTTCAGGGTTTCATCAAAGTTTGGCTGAAAATCAACGGTATTTTTATCCAGGTCGGACAGGGTTTCTTCTGCGATTTTTGCCAATCGGGCTTCGGTATACCGCATGGCTGCGGGGCTGTCGCCATCAACCGATCCGAAGTTGCCCTGACCGTCGATCAGGGGGTAACGGAGCGACCAGTCCTGTGCCATGCGTACCATGGTCATGTAAACCGATGAGTCGCCATGAGGGTGATATTTTCCCAACACCTCGCCTACGATCCTGGCTGATTTTTTAAAAGGTTTCCCCGACGTGGTTCCGAGTTCATTCATTCCAAATAAAACCCTCCGGTGAACCGGTTTCAATCCGTCGCGAACATCAGGAAGAGCGCGGGATACAATGACCGACATCGAATAATCGATGTAGGCCGATTTCATCTGCTCTTCAATATTGATTTTGAATATTTTTTCGTACTCCGACATGGTTAAAAAATTATTGTTCAAAAAATTGGTTAAAAATACAAAATTACCATTATTTCGAGGGTTTCAGGGAATCCATTTCGCTAAAAAATTAACATAGTCCGTCTTTCTTTCAACAATCTCGAATTTCAACGGTTTTCATTGAAAAGTGAATATGAAAAATAATGTATCTTAGTGTCGTTTTAAAAATTTTACACGTTTTTTTTGACTATGGATTCAAAATTCTCACCCAAAATCAAAGATGTATTGTCGTTTAGCCGGGAGGAAGCGATCCGGATGGGAAATGATTATATTGGATTGGAACATGTTATGTTAGGAATTTTGCGCGATGGCGAAGGGGTTGCGATCGATTTGCTCGTGAAAATGGGAACCGATCTGTCCAAACTGAAACGCATGCTTGAAATGGAAATCCGGGAAGACAAAGCCCTGGAACCATCGGCATCGGTGCAGTTATTAAAAGCAACCGAGCGCACCCTGAAACTGGTCTATCTCGAAGCCCGCTCAATGGGGAACAACACCATCAACACGGGGCATTTGCTGTTGGCGCTTCTTAAAGATGAAAAATCGTTGGTTTCCAAAATTCTGAATGATTTCAACATCAGTTACTATATTATAAAGTCTCAATTGGAAGAATACAATCGCCGACAGCAACCCAAAGCTAAATCCGATATGCCGGGCGACAGCGATGATGATTCGGGCGATTTTTTCCAAAAACCCACTTCGGGTACCAATGCGCCGGGTTCGGTTTCCGGTAAATCGGATACGCCGGTCCTCGATAATTTCGGAATCGATATTACCAAAGCTGCCGAAGAAGGGAGTCTCGACCCAATCGTTGGACGCGATAAAGAAATTGAACGTTTGGCACAAATTCTCAGTAGGCGGAAAAAGAACAATCCCATACTGATTGGAGAACCCGGAGTCGGGAAATCTGCCATAGCCGAAGGACTGGCCATCCGGATTGTTGAAAAAAAGGTGTCGCGTATTTTGTTCGACAAGCGGGTTGTTTCGCTCGATCTGGCCTCGATTGTTGCGGGAACGAAATACCGCGGGCAGTTTGAAGAACGAATGAAAGCCATTCTGAACGAATTGGCCAAGGTAAACAACGTTATTTTGTTTATCGATGAAATTCACACTATTGTTGGAGCCGGTGGTGCTACCGGTTCGCTCGATGCTGCCAATATGCTCAAACCGGCTCTTGCCCGGGGCGATATTCAGTGCATTGGAGCTACTACGCTCGACGAATATCGACAGAACATTGAAAAGGACGGAGCGCTGGAACGCCGATTCCAAAAAATCATGGTTGATCCAACGTCCATTGATGAAACCATTCAGATTCTCAACAACATCAAAAGTCGTTACGAGGATCACCACAATGTTTTATACACTCCCGAAGCCATTGCTGCCTGTGTCAGTCTGACCGCCCGCTACATTACCGATCGGCATTTGCCCGACAAGGCCATCGACGCCCTCGACGAAGCAGGTTCCCGGGTGCATATCGCCAACATCAATGTTCCTGAAAAAATCATCAAACTGGAAGAAAAAATTGAAGCAACCCGCGAGGAAAAAATACAGGCTGTGAAAAGCCAGAATTTTGAACTTGCGGCCAGCTTCCGCGATAAAGAAAAAAGTCTCCTGCAATTGCTCGAACGGGAAAAAGAAGATTGGGAACGAGAGTTGATCAATCATCGGGAAATTGTTTCGGAAGAAAAAGTGGCTGAGGTTGTTGCCATGATGTCGGGTATTCCTGTGCAACG
>DAIMEA010000539.1:0-2665 GCA_036725585.1 Prolixibacteraceae bacterium
CTGTTTTATTTGTTCGCCCTGCAGGGTGTAAATATACAAAACAGCCCGGGCAATCGTTTCGGGAAGGTACATGCGGATCGTGGTGTTTGCGTTGAACGGGTTGGGAACATTCTGGCTTAACTCGGGGATTTCTTCCCGGGTTATTTCAGAAGGATTAAGGCTGGCCGATTTCAGGTTGTTGCTGCTTTTTAGTTGGTCGACTTCGGCCGAGAGTTCTTTAATGGCTTCTACCAAAACCGGTATAATACGGGTATAATTGATCGAATAACGATCGGTTGAATCATCGTAATGGACCACTTCGGGCAATACCTCGTAAACATCCTGTGCCAGGAACCCAAGGTTGTTTAAGCGATCCTTTTCCAGTTTTTCAATAACCTTTTCATTTCTGATAACCGACACATCATAGGCAAATTCCTTTTTGATATCGTATTTTATCCCCTTAAGTTGTTTGATCGTGTTCAATGGATTATTTAAATCCCGAACATTTTCTTTTTGGCGCGTATCCGATACTTCGTGTAAATCATAGCAATACACATCATGAAAATTGTGGCTCGACGATCCTATTGAACCATAATTGTTTGTGCTGGGCATAATCATGGGCCCATACTCGTTATCCAATTCAAGCAGGCCATTGATCATGTAACTACAATTTAGAATTCCGCCTATGGAAACATTGTTGTTGCAAACTAATGTCCCGTTAATAGCCCCGTTAATGGAAACATCGTAATTGAATTCACAATCGCCATCTGAATTAACTTCCACGGCAACTTGTGAATAGGAAGAGAGGGTTAGGAAGAGAGCAGGGAAAAACAGAAGAAACGTTTTTAGAAAATGTTTGTTTGTTTGTTTGTTTGTTGCGCATTTCGCGCGGGAAAGATACATTTTTCATTTTGTTAAAGTTTTAAGATTATTACTTGGGTTTTGGGCGCTTGCCCTTTTTTTGGACAGATTTTCTCTTCCACCTTTATCTGAAAGGCAGGGAGGGCTTGTTTTATGAAATTTGTACCGTTCATTGTTGAGGGTTTCAGGTGAATGATTTTCCGAAAGTTAGGAACCATAAGGATGAATAACAAAAAAATTGTATGAAGTGCAGGAAAATCTTCGTGAACGGTCATTTTTTTTGTGTGAAGTGTTTCCCCGGCAGCATTCGGATCGGTTTTTAAAAATGGAATCATTCGAAACAAGCCTTATACAATAAAATTTCACGGGACATTTTATCCATATATTCCCGCAACGTGGAAAAGGTTACCGGTTGAAGAAAATGTTGTACAGCAGGTTTGCCCGAATTCTGACAGGGTTTGGAACCCTGTCAGAATTAAGAATTCCATTCATTTAGTGATTTGTATCTTGATGCATACAGGGGTTTCACCCGCGGGTGAAACCCCTGTATGGTCTTCGTTCGGATCGGTTTTTGGAAGCTTTAGCCCCGACAGTCCCGATAATTAATCGGGACTGTCGGGGCTAAAGGATACTTGATAATAAAGATAAAAAATCAGGCTGCGTGCAGTTAATCAGAACCTGTTTTTCTTTCACGAAATACACCATCTACTCCCATTTCGGGATAAAATTTCGATTGTTTTCCCATTTTGGGACGGCTCGTTTTCCGTTTTCCCCGTATTTACGGGTTTTGCACGAATCTTGTACCAATGGCTCATCGAAGGAGACATAGCAAATGAATCCCGACAGTCAGAAAAATCATTTTAATCATACAGATAACATGAAAGCAAGAATGCAACAATGGTGGGACGTATTTAAACGTGTCGTAAAAGCAAATCTTTCCGGCGAACATTACTGGTTCATCGCTTCGCCTGAATTTGTTCCGGTAAAAAAGAACAGCTGACAGGGCGAGTGTCCATTTCCCGATTCCTTGGTTCCGCAGGGACACAATTTAGTGCAAATACAACGGAACGATTTTCTTCGTTCCTTTTTTTTCTTGAAGGGTCTTCTGACCGCTTATCCCTCTTTTTTCACCAGAAACCGGGCTATGCGCCGGGTTTTTTGCTCCAGGTACACCTTCCGATGACCGATTTCCTGTTCGATGGCTTCAGAAGTGTAATGACGGATGGTAATCAGGCTCAGACCGTCGTTATACCGTACTTCAAATTCCTCCGACAAACGTTCGATCAATTCCATGACTCCATGCTCGGGGACATCAATTGAAATGGAAAGATTCAGAGCAGAGAGCTGAAGTAGGTTGATTTTCATCTTCAAATCATGGAAAATGGTAAAAATCCAGGCCATGCTTTCCTCGTTCATGAAGGAAAAATCGGGCTGCGAGAGCGTGATCAAAACCTGTTTTTCTTTCATGATAAACACCGGAAGCGGATTCGCGTATTCCTTATCCTGCTCGGGACCAATAAGGGTACCCGACGAACCCGGATCGAGAAACGACCGTACATGAAGGGGAATATTCCGGTTACGCAAGGGTTTAATGGTTTTGGGATGGATTACCTTGGCGCCAAAAAAAGTGAGTTCAACGGCCTCCCGGTAACTCATTTCATCAATTTTTTCCGGATTGGCAAAATACTGCGGATCGGCATTCAGAATACCCGGAACATCCTTCCATACCTCGACCTTTTCGGCGCTAAGAATGCTGCCCAAAATGGCGGCCGTGTAATCGGAACCCTCCCGCCCCAGCGAGGTGGTCAGATCAGACAGGGTGGCG
>DAIMEA010000540.1:0-2662 GCA_036725585.1 Prolixibacteraceae bacterium
AGGGTGTGCAAAAATAAACATAAAATTTCCCCATGTGAAAACGAATGGAAGGCGCCCAGGATCCTTCGCCGTGAACGGGTTCGTTGTATTTTTCGAACGGAAGGTATTCGTATACGTGATGGATGATTTCCCAGTTCACCAGATCGGTCGAATGAAGAACAGGAATACCGGGCATGCAGTTAAAACTCGATGCAACCATAAAAAAATCATCGCCGTGCCGGATGATGTCCGGATCGGAATAATCGGCGTAAAGAATCGGATTCTTGTAGTGCCCGTTGCCCAGATCGGGCATCCAGGGTTGGGCCATAACGCTTCCGGTAAACAGGAAAAACAGAAGACAGTAAAAAACGTATGCTTTCATCAGGAGTATGTTGTTTTATTAAATCACCTTACGAAGATCGGTAAAAATTAATCGGGAAGAAAGAAAATTCATCCTTGCTTTCCGGCGTAATTTCCGATTGCCTGGCTCAGAGGATCTTTCTGGAAAGCGTAGCGATATGACCTGTTTTTTTTTATTTTCCCGGGCAACTTTGAAACTTTATGTTTATCTTTACTTCTCCATTTTCATCATAAGCGATGATGAAGCGATTATCAATTCGTGCATGTATCCTGACGGTTCTTTTTTCAGGATGTTTGGATCATACTATTGAAAACCCGAACAGTCCTTCTTTTCAACAAACTTTTATACTTTCTGAAAAAATGGAGGAATTCGCCGGAAGTCTGATCCGGGAATGGTTCATCACGCTTCACGAATATTACAGCCCTGCTTCGGTTTTGCTGGTTGCCGCCGATGCCGGAACCTGTTCGTGGAGCCAATGGCGGGTTTTTAGTTCGGAGCCCCGGGAAGAATGGGACAATCACCCCACAAATCCGTATGCTCCAGTTTCTGCGAATTATTACCACAACCTTTATTCCACCCTGGCAAGTGCCAACAATGTTGTAAACTGGATGAAAGAGAACGGGGAAACATTGGAGAATGCGCCTATGTGCGAGGCTGTGGCTTATTTTGTCCAGGGCTTGTGCCTGGGCTATCTGGGATTGATTTACGATCAGGCTTTCGCGATCACCCACGAAAGCAATTTAGGGGAAAACCCCGAACCCGTAAGCTATCAAAACATGCTTTCCGAAGCCCTAAAAAGCCTGGATAAAGCGATCACCCTCAGCGAGACAGCCTCTTTTATTCTGCCATCCGAATGGCTTCCCGGCGACTCGTGGAACCAGGGAGAACTGGCCCGGCTGGCCCGTTCCTTTGCCGCCCGTTTTCTTGTATACGGAGTACGGGGCAAAAACGAAAACCAGACAACCGACTGGGACCGTGTATATCGCTATGCAAGTGAAGGAATCCAAAAAGATTTTGCCCCCCTGGCCGATGATGAATCCTGGTATTCGATGTATCACATGTACAGTAATTATTCCGGATGGGTACAAACCGACATGTACGTGATTCACCTTATGGATCCCAACATGCCCGCCCGATATCCGCAAAGCGGACTGCTATCGGATCTTCCGCAAAATGGAAAAGCAACATCGAACGATGCCCGTCTGGAATCCGATTTTCAGTATCTGTCATCCTGTCCGTTTCGTCCCGAACGGGGCTATTATCATTTTTCGACTTACCGCTACCAACGTTTGGATGCCTATCTTTCGAACCGGAAAGAGCCCATGCCCGAGTTCCGGAAAGCCGAAAATGATTACCTCCTTGCCGAAGCGGCTGTTCACACCGGAAAGCTCCAGGAAGCCGCCGACCTGATGAACCGGTCGGCCCGCGTTACCCGGGGCCGTCTTCCCCTGCTGCCCCCCAACAGCGACAGCATTCTGACTGCCATCCATTACGAACGAATGGTGGAGTTGATGAGTTCCGGCTTTGGTATCCAGTTTTTCGAAATGCGAAAGGAAAACCTGTTGCAGGAGGGAACCCCGCTCCATTATCCCATACCCGGTTCGGAATTGATCCTCCTCGAAAGAGATTATTACACGTTCGGGGGAAGTACCGGTATTCCGGGAATAGACATCAGCAATGGGGGATGGTAATTTGATGCATGCAAAACCAAGGTTACCTATTTTTGCTTAAATCTTATATTTGTCTTAAATTCAGCATATATTTGTTTGACAACTTGGAAAAAGGAGGGAATATGGACCCGTATCAAATACTGATTTTTTTGATTTGCGCATTAATTATTGTTGCCCTTGCATTCCTGTCAAAAAGAACCGGCTATGGGCTACCCTTAATCCTATTCATCGTGTCTCTGCTGATTTCAGCCCTGTTTTTCTTTACGCAACCCAAGCCATCGGCTATTTATGAAGAACCGGTAAAAAATGCCTTGCACCAGATGGGCCTGTTTTTGGGATTCCTTTTTTCGTTATCGTTTTTGCTTATCACCCTTTTGACGTTTCAAAGAAAGAAAAAAGGAAAAACTATCTGAGTTTTCTCCTGTGAAATCTTTGATTCGCAGCACTGTGAACCAATAATTTTCTAAAATGAGTAATTGCCCGGAGCAGGAAAGCAGTCTCCGGTTTCCGGTTCCTTTCTGACTGGCTCCTCCAACTATTGGGTATTCTTTATTGGATCGTCATCTTCGGTCTTCCGTCTTCCGTCTTCCGTCTTCGGTCTTCCGTCTTCGGTCTTCCGTCTTCGGTCTTCCGTCTTCGGTCTTCCGTCTTC
>DAIMEA010000541.1:0-2642 GCA_036725585.1 Prolixibacteraceae bacterium
TACCCGAAATTCCCACGATCGGAACCTGGATCATTTCGCCGTTACGATTAAAAGCCGGAGTCCAGGGAGGCATCCGGAACAATTGTTTCATGATGCTCGGACTGCCCAGTTCCCGGTTGGTGTGTGCCAGGTTGATGTTTGCCCCCATTTTCCACTGTTCGAGGGCATGGAAATCGATATTGGCCTTAAAATTATACTTGTTGTAAAACTGTCCGTTGATATTTCCATTATCGCCCTGAAAGCCTGCACCAATCATGTAGTTAATGTTTTTATCGCCACCTGCTGCCGATACAAAGTGGTTGGTATTGATGGCCGGTTTGGTCATCAGTTCGATCCAGTCGGTATGAATGCCCTTTTCCAGCACCTCTTTCCAGTAAGCATGCGCATCGGGATCGGTTGCCGGAAAACCAAACATATCGTCGGGCGTCACCAATTCTTCGCCTTTATACATTTTCCGGGTGATATCGCGGTTCATGGTGTACAATATACCTTCTTCATAGTCGAGAAAATCGGGCATGTTCGAAAGGGTGCGAATCCCCACCGAACCGGAATAGGAAACCATGGGTTTCCCGGTCATCGTTTTACCACTGCGGGTGGTAACAATCACAACCCCGTTGCTCCCTCTCGATCCGTATATGGCCGTTGAAGAAGCGTCTTTCAAAATATCAATTCGTTCGATATCGTTGGGATTGAGAAAATTGATGTTGTCCATCATAACGCCGTCGACAACAAAGAGCGGTTTTCCGCCGGAAAGGGAGTTGATCCCCCGGATCTCGATATCAAAGTCGCTCCCCACCAAACCGGTTTTGGCCGTGATGTTCACACCGGCTACCTGCCCCTGTAAGGCAGCCATAGCGCTCGATGTGCCCACGGCAACCAAATCCTCATTGCCTACCGATGATACCGCCCCGGTAAAGTCTTTCTTTTTTATGGATCCGTAACCCACAACTACCACTTCGCGGACATCGACGGATGCTTCGCTCAAAACGATTGACAGATCGGTTCGCCCGGTAAGCGGAATTTTCTGGGTTTCCATCCCGATAAACGAAGCCACAAGCACATCGTTTTGCCCTGCATTCGGGAGCACGAAATTCCCTTCGGCATCACTGATCGTACCAATCGTGGTTCCTTCAATCCGGATGCTGACACCGGGAATGGGCATCCCGTTTTTATCGCGTACCGAGCCCGTTATTTTACGCCCTTGCTGTGCATTTTGCCCGTTCAGATCCTGCCTGGGCGAAAGGAATTCGGATGTTTCTTCCTTTTCTCCGGGCATGTCGGTTATCGTTGTTTCGCCCCGGTTCGTCGAAAAGGTCGTACGATCGGAAGAAGATGCCGAACCCTTTATCGCGAATGCTGCGAAAATGATCAGAAAAGCAGTTGTGCGGATTCGTACGCATGCTTTCCGACAAGGAATTCCCAAAATGAATTCCTGTCCGTTTTGTTTTCTTTCCATAAGTTCTATTCTTATTTAGATCCTTGTTGGTTTCTTTCCGTACAAGCACATGTTCCCTTTTCTGCACATGGATGTATCTGCTAATAAATATAGTTAATAGAAATCATTCCAAGCTATTGAGATTCATTTTTTCAAACAGTTCCGATAATTTATCGCCCCAAAAAGGGTGAATTATCACAGGAAGAATGCCATCCGTTCAGCAAAGCAAACAGGCAATCGGACCCGGGCAAAAGCCCCTTGTTTACGATCTCTTGAGATCGGATCCATTCCTGCAAAACAGGTCTTCCCAAACCGGATGACGGGTCGGGATCATTTCCGGATCAGTTTTCCACTGCCCAACTGATTATCAAAACGTATCCGATAAATGTAAACGCCTGCTTCCAGGGCCCCGGGCGACCAGGTTACCGAATGGCGGCCCGACTCCTGTAAACCCGGAACGAATCGATCGACCAGGCGCCCGTCGATGCGGTGTATCGAAATTTCGACATACCCGTCGGCGGGAAGGGTATAAAACAGACGCGTCGATTCGGAAAAGGGATTGGGATAATTCCCGTGTTCGAAATTTCGGTTTTCGGCCAGTTCCCAAACAGCATTGCCCCCTTCGAAGGTATATTTTGCTTCGGACAAGGGAGACCATTCGTTTCCCGCGCGGGCGCGCGCTTTCACCGTTGTATTGGATGAAACCGGAATTGATCCGCTAAACGTCCGTGCGCTTGCCGACACATTCGATGTGATTGGCTCCCGTGGGTCGGTTCCATCGGTGGTGTAATAAATTTCTCCCAGGGGGGCGGTCAGGTCTAATTGAAAGGATGCAGTTTTTTCACCGCTTTCGTGGCTGAATAAAGGCGCTTCGATATCGGGAAAGAGTCCGTTTTTGCGCAATTGCTCCAGAACAATATCCGTGCGGTACGGGAAATAGTTTTGCAGCAAATCCTCTTTCCGGGGAATCCAGTGCTCGTTACGGGTATACAGGATCCTCCCGGCATCGGAGGGAGCCACATCTTTCCGGTAATCGCCCCAACGGGCCGACTCGGCAATAATGGCCTGGTCGATTTCGGCTGCCAGATCTTCGTAGCGCCGAATGGCTTCGGCCGGGGTAAGCGCCCCGCCGGCAGCAAGCATGTGTTTTTGGGCCCGGTCGGCCATGAGTATTTTAAAGTCGGCATTCCCCTTCAGGTATTTGATA
>DAIMEA010000542.1:0-2640 GCA_036725585.1 Prolixibacteraceae bacterium
GCGACCTTTCGATCCAAAAGATATTCAGTATGTTAAAAGTTTTATTCGAATGAAAATGATGAATTCTGCCTTTCAATCCAAAATTCTGCTTCTTTTGCTTCTGGGCTTTATCCTTACGACGCAAGGATCCGGAATGAACACAAAAAATGCCACTCCCGCCTCGCTCTTGTCGGAAACCCTCCGCTTTTTTTCCCATTGCCGGCTCGAAAACGGTCTTTACCTCGACCGGCTTAGCCTGCTTACTACCGAACATCCCGACGTGGTTTCGATATCCTCTACCGGGGTGGGGCTGCTCTCGGAAGTGATTGCCTGGAAAGCAGGACTTCAATCCCGCGATGAAGTTATTTCCCGCTGGAACCAAAGCCTGGATTTCCTTCAGACGGATCCGTCGGTTTTGCACTCGTTGCGGGCGGGTTTTTATGCCCATTTCTACAACGGCTACGGAAATCCTTTGTACGGTGAATATTCCACCGTCGACAATGCCCTTTTCCAGATCGCGCTGCTCTGGGGCGCGGAAAAAATCAACGATCCGGAAATAACAACCCGCGTGCTTGGAATTTTTCATCTCACCGATTGGCCGGCCTGCTGTTACGGTTCGGAGTACGTGTACCGCGAAGTAAATGCCGATGGTTCGGGCAGTGCCGCATCGTCGTCGTTTAACGAGTATTGCCTGGTGGCCTGGCTGGCCTCGCTGCAGGCCGGGGAGGCTTCCCTGCAAAATCATTCTTTTCTCCGCTTCTTCCCCGGCCAAAGCGCTTCGGTTGATACCTATACCTACGAAGGAATTGACTTGATTTCCGACAGTTTCTGGCATGCGCTCTCCCCTTTTGTGCCACTGTTTTCTTGGTTCTTCTGCCCGCCCCTCCGCCCTGCCCTGGCCGGGCCGTTGCAGCGCTACCGTCAGGCCGATTCGCTTTACTTTTCCCGCGAATTGAACACGGATTTCGGGTATGGAATGGGTTCGGGCAGTTGTTATCAATGCGGCTCCGGCTATTCGGTCGAATCGATCGGGAACAATCCCCATGCCGTTGTTTCGCCCGCAACATTGGCCAGCTATGGTGTTCTCAACGAACATTCCTTCGAAATGCTGGAACGGATGGCCGATGAAGGCCGGGGTCGCTACCTTATTCCGGGAACATCCGACAGCATCCTCTGGCGTTTTAGCCTTCTGCACGGAAATTTTGCCACCGAGGTTCAGTCGATCGATATGACTAACCTCTTGCTCGGACTGGCTTATCGGGAGCTGGGAGCCGGTTTTTTCGACTTCGTTGTTCCGGTCGAAGCAAAGGAGCTAAATTACACGGCTTTCACGGATATAGACCAAACCAGGGATGTAGTCGTTGCTACCGATAGCCGGGTATTCGTCCTTCATGATCGATCCTGCTATTACAAAAACGGAAATGGGTTTACCAAAATAAACCTGGGGGATGATGTAAACGATATCGCCCTATCGGAACAAAACCTCTATGCGGCCTGCGACGATCACATCTACCGGGTGCCGCTGAACTCTTTGTCGCTGGCATATACCGAAGATACCTGGACCTGGGACGAATACACCCAACTCCTTGTACGACCCAACGATGAACTTTTTTACTTTATCAACAGCTTCGGAAGCCGGTCGGGCTGGACCTATCGTTTTGCCCATGGTTCGGAAAAGGAATACTTCTGGGGCCAACACGGCCTGCCGGGATTTTTGGATCAGCAGAACCTCTCGTTGGTCTATGTTGCGAGTACATCGAATGATTATCTGAGGGTCAATGTGACCACCGGTTTTATCGACTCCCTGCGCCACAACATCCAGTACGCCGGTTTGCTGAAAGGGCAATCGGTATTGCTGAGCGCGACATCGTACTCGCTCGATTTTGGGGCAAGCTGGTTCAATTATTCTTTCCCGGAGTGCATGAACGGATTTCAACCGGCAGGTTTTTGTGCTTTGAACGACAGTGTTTTTGCCGTGGTTAATTCAAGCAATCATTCCGTTTGTCTGATCGTTAACGGAAGCATACAGGAAACTGCCACTTTCGTTCCCCCGGGCTTTCAGTTGAAGGCCTGCGATCCGGAGAAACATTTGCTCTGGGGTTTTGTCGGAAACTCCAATTACAGCTCCGAAGGAATCCTGGTATCCGTTGCTCTGGACCAAAAACAGAAAAATACCCTTGTCGCTGAAGAACCGGCGACGGTTGATTTTTATCCCGACTCACTGGTACAGGTTCCCTTACAGGCCGAAGCACAGCATGGGGCGATTAGCTATGCGTCGCAGCAACCCGAGGTGGTTACCGTCGATGGTCAGGGAATGGCTACGTTTCACCGTGGCGGGAAAGCTCTTGTTTCGGTGTGGGTGGATGAAACCGATGAGTTCGAAGGTGCCCGCACGAGCGTTTTGCTGACCGCCCGACACCATATTCGTAAGGAAGAGAAGCTATGCGACCGGTCGGTCGGGGAACGTATAGTGAGCACCTCGGAAATCCGGCTGACCAGCATCGACGGGCTTGATTCCGTACTGCATCGGACGCTTTATACCTATCCGGAATATTATCAGATTGTTACCCCGGATATTTGCGCCGGCGAAAGCTATGACGGATACAACGCTTCCGGCACCTACTACCGTCATTTTACAACCTACGACGGAGGTTGCGACAG
>DAIMEA010000543.1:0-2631 GCA_036725585.1 Prolixibacteraceae bacterium
AATCTTGAAATTTTGAATTGTTGAAGGCTGCGAGTTTTTCAGCAGACCCTAATTACAGAGTAGCTGATGCAATTAATGGGTAGAATCGGGAGATGGATAAACGAACTGGCACTCGGGAAGGAGTAAATGGGGCTATAGAATGAAAGGATTCCAAATGCAAATGGGCTGTCCGCAGAACGAACAGCCCATTAAATCATTGTATTATAACCCTTCTATTTGTCTTCTTCTTCCGAAGTTTCCCCTTCAGAAGTCTTGTTCTCTTCCGATGCTTCGGGTGCGGTTTCTTCTACCTGATCGGGGGTTTCTTCAACAACGGGAGTGGTTTCTTCCACAACTTTAGCCTCTTCGACTTTTGGGGCAGCAGCTTTTTTGGCTTTTGCGGCCGGAGCAGCCGGGGTTTCGGCTTTTTTCTTTGCTCCGCGGCGGCGGCGCGATGCAGCAGCCTTCTTATCGTCGCTGGCAGCCAGCATATTTTCGTTGTAATCGACCAGTTCGAGGATGCACATTTCGGCAGCATCGCCAATACGGGTGCCGGTTTTCAGGATTCGGGTGTATCCGCCGGGCCGATCGGCAATTTTGGCCGATATTTCGCGGAAGAGTTCCGAAACAGCTTCCTTGCTGGTTAAGTAACTAAAAACCACCCGCCGATTATGGGTTGTGTCTTGTTTCGATTTGGTAATGAGTGGCTCAACATATACTTTAAGGGCCTTTGCTTTAGCCACAGTCGTGGTAATCCGCTTGTGCAGAATCAGCGAAGTGGCCATATTGGCAAGCATGGCTTTCCGGTGCGCGCTTTTTCTGCCCAGGTGGTTAATTTTCTTATTATGTCTCATCGTGTATTATTCCTTGTCTAGTTTATACTTACTGATATCCATCCCGAAATTCAGGTTCATGGCCGAAAGCAGGTCGTCGAGTTCGGTGAGCGATTTTTTTCCAAAGTTGCGGAATTTGAGCAGGTCGTTCCGGTTGTACTGAACCAGTTCGCCCAATGTTTCTACATCGGCGGCCTTGAGGCAGTTGAGGGCACGAACCGACAAATCCATATCTACCAGCTTGGTTTTCAACATCTGGCGCATGTGCAGGATTTCTTCGTCGAACTCTTCGTTGGCAAACTTCTCGTCGGAATCGAGGGTAATCTTTTCGTCGGAGAAGAGCATGAAATGATAAATCAGGATTTTAGCAGCTTCTTTAAGTGCATCTTTGGGATGTATGGATCCATCGGTTTGAATTTCGATGAGCAATTTCTCGTAGTCGGTTTTTTGTTCGACGCGGAAATTCTCGACCGAATATTTCACGTTGACGATGGGCGTATAAATGGAGTCGATTGGAATCACCCCCAGATCCTCTTCTGAAAGTCGGTTTTCAGAGGCGGGAACATAACCACGGCCTTTGTTGATGTTTATTTCCAGGTGTAATTTCACCGAGGGATCCATTTCGCAGATGACCAGTTCGGGGTTCAGAACGCTAAACCCGGTCATGAACTTGTTGAGGTCGCCTGCCAGAAACTTTTCCTGTCCCGAAAGGTTCACCGATACTTTTTCGCTGTCGAAATCTTCGATTTCCCTTTTAAACCGGATCTGTTTCATGTTCAGGATCATTTCGGTTACATCCTGAATCACTCCTTTGATGGTGGCAAATTCGTGCTCTACACCTTCCATTTTGATGGATGTAATCGCATACCCTTCGAGCGATGAAAGCAGGATACGGCGCAGGGCGTTCCCAATGGTAATCCCGTAACCGGGCTCCAAGGGGCGAAATTCGAATTTCCCCATTTTTTCGTCCGATTCCAGCATAATCACCTTATCGGGTTTCTGAAAAGCTAATATTGCCATAGTTATTGTTTCTAGTGATTATTTCGAATACAACTCAACGATCAGTTGTTCTTTGATATTTTCGGGTATTTCCTCCCTTTCGGGCATGTTCAGAAATTTTCCGGCCATCTGGGCTTCGTCCCATTCGAGCCAGGCGCTTTTCATGAAACGTTTCGAAGCAAGCGATTCGGTAATCACTTCCATCGATTTGGATTTTTCGCGTACGCCCACCACATCGCCAGGTTTGAGCAAGCTGGAGGGTATATTGCAAACCAATCCGTTTACGGTAATGTGCTTATGGGATACCAACTGACGGGCAGCTGTCCGGCTGGGTGCGATACCCAAACGAAAAACCACGTTGTCGAGTCTTGATTCCAGAAGTTTCAGCAGGGTTTCACCGGTGATTCCTTTGGATCGGTGTGCCTGATCGAACAATTTACGGAACTGGCGTTCGAGAATGCCGTAGGTATATTTCGCTTTTTGTTTTTCTTTCAGCTGAACCCCGTATTCCGACACTTTGCGGCGACGGCGGGACATGCCGTGAAACCCCGGAGGGTAGTTTTTGCGTTCCAACACCTTGTCGGGGCCGTAAATAGGCTCCCCAAATTTCCTGGCTATTTTTGACTTAGGTCCAATATATCTTGCCATTTTTTTCTTTTTAAGGTTCCATTAATTAAACACGCCTTCTCTTGGCTGGCCGGCAACCATTGTGTGGCAGCGGGGTAACATCAACAATCTCGCTCACCTGGATCCCGGCAGTAGAGATGGCCCGAATGGCCGATTCGCGTCCGTTGCCCGGGCCCTTTACATAAACTTTCAC
>DAIMEA010000544.1:0-2617 GCA_036725585.1 Prolixibacteraceae bacterium
GGATGGAAATAACGATCGTTTGCAGGAGCGTGAACTGTCTCTTCAAAAAGAAGGTTGGGATGACCTCTTTCCAATCGCACATTGGGTTTTTCATCAGATGGTACCTGCCGGACGATTTACCGAGAACTTTTCCAATTCGGACCGTACTTTTTATCCCTTACCCGGAATTCGGATGATTCCCGGGGTCGTTGTGGTAAAACTGGGGGAGGCTTTCTCCGGAGACAAAAAAAATTTTTGGGAAACCTGCCTGGCATTGATTTCCAATGCCCTTGAGCGGGAGTTCTTGGACGAGATGGCCCGGAAAGCCCGTTTTCTCGATGAATCGGACCGCCTCTATAAAACGTTGTTCAATTCCATTTCTCACGAATTGAGAATCCCGGTTGCGACCATTATGGGGGCCAGCGATGCCCTGTTGAGCGGAACCCACCCCGATCCGGTACGGCATGAGCTTCTCGATGAAATTGTTACCGCCACCGTTCGTTTGAACCGGCTGATTGAGAATTTGTTGAATATGTCGCGGCTGGAGAGTGGACGGCTTTCTGTCCGGCTCGACTGGTACGATATGAACGATTTATTCAATAAGGTGAGCGAAGAACTGGCAAACGAACTGAGCGCTTTTTCTTTCCGGATAACCATCCCCGAGGATATGCCTTTGGCAAAATTTGACTTTGGGCTGATGGAACAAGTGCTCTATAATTTGTTGTACAATTCGGTACAACATGCCCCGGCTGCTTCGGAAATCAATCTGATTGCCGGGCATCGGGATGGAAAGCTGATCATCAAAGTATCCGATCAGGGACCCGGCTTGCCGAAAGAAATGTTGCCCGACCATTTTAAGAAATTCCACAAGGCCGGAACAGGAAAAACCGGGGGCCTGGGTCTTGGATTATCCATTGCAAAAGGATTTGTTGAGGCACACAAAGGGACGATCGTCGCCAAAAACAATCCAACGGGCGGAGCTTGTTTTGAACTTTCCATTCCTTCGGAAAATCCCGTGATGAATGAACTTAAACTGGATAATGAATGAACCTGAATGAAACCATCCTGATCATCGATGATGAATGGCAGATCCGGCGCCTGCTCGAAATAACCCTTTCGGCCAGTGGCTACAAGGTAATGCATTCGGCAACCGGAAAAGAAGGTTTGATCGATGCTGCCGCCCATCATCCATCCCTTATCATTCTCGATCTCGGATTGCCGGATATAGATGGTTTGGAACTTCTTCGGAAATTAAGAGATTGGTTTTTCAAACCCATCCTCGTATTGTCGGTCCGGAAATCGGAAGAAGATATTATTAAAGCGCTTGACCTGGGAGCGAACGATTACCTGACCAAACCATTCCGGAGTGGCGAATTGCTGGCCCGAATCCGCGCGGCCATCCGTGCAGGGGAAAATAAGAAGGATGCCGAGATGTTCTCGTTTGGCGATTTGTCCATCGATTTTGTCCATCATGTCGCCCGAAAAAATAAAGAGATCCTGAAACTCACTTCCACAGAATTTTCGTTGCTGGCCCTGCTGGCAAAAAACCAGGGACGTGTCCTCACCCATCAGTATATTCTGAAAGAAATTTGGGGGTACAGTTATACCGAACAAACCCAATACCTTCGGGTGTACATTGCCCAGTTGCGGAAAAAAATTGAAGACAATCCTGCCAAACCGGCCATCCTGATTACCGAGTCGGGAATCGGATACCGCTTCGGGGAATGAAGATTTACCCCGAATCCCATCCCATGATCTTTGTTCTATTGCTGAGGGGATCCCTCTTCCCTGAGCCGGAAATGAAAGGTGGATCCTTTCCCCGGGATGGACGCAACACGGATTCGCGTATTCAGCAGTTCTGCCAGAGAACGACAGATACTTAGCCCCAGTCCGACTCCCTGGACCATGGGATTCACCTGGAAAAACGGTTCAAATATATCGTCCAGGTGTTCGGGGGCTATGCCGATGCCGGTATCGCTCACCGAAAATTCCCAGGATGACTTTTTGGTGAGATATCGGCAATGTACATCAACCAGTCCCGAAGAAGAAAACTTAAACGCGTTCGTTATCAGGCGTTTTAAAATTTGATACAGTAGGGCCGGATCCGTTACGATGGATGTGTTTTCGGGCAAAAGTTCGGCCTCGACATGCAACGAAAGTCGGGATGGACAGAGAATGTTTTGTTCCCGGTACAGTGAATCGAAAAAATCACAAAGGTTGATGCTTTTGAAAAGCACCGTTTTATTGCCCGTTTCGAGCTGGGACAGTTCCATTACATCGCCAATAAGCGACAAGAGGTAATCGCTGTTCGCAACGATTTCGTGTTTTAATTCGCTTTTTACTGCCTCATCCAGTTCTTCTTCCATCACCATGTTCGAAAAACCAATGATGGCATTCAACGGTGTGCGGATTTCGTGGCTCATGTTGGCGAGGAAGGTCGATTTTAACTTTGAACCTTTTTCTGCCTTTTCGCGCGCCTCGATCAGTTCGTTTTCCCTGCGTTTTTTTTGCGTGATGTTCCGAACCACCGCATATACATATTCTTCGGAATCGGCAAAGAAGTTGAGGTTCATTTCGCAGGGATAGGTTGTGCCGTCTTTTTTATAATGAACCGATTCGATCCGGATGTTTTTTTCTT
>DAIMEA010000545.1:0-2612 GCA_036725585.1 Prolixibacteraceae bacterium
CTGGGGATGTTATGTTGATAATTGTTATAGTACCGGTAGTGTAACCGGCAACGACGATATTGGTGGTTTTTTGGGCGAAAACAATCTTTCTCAGGGAGGATCGGTCGATAATTGCTACTGCACAGGGAGCGTTACAGGGACAACCACAACCGGAGGTTTTATAGGAACAAATGGCACAACGGGTACCCAGACAAACTGCTTCTGGAATACCGATGTTTTTGCCGCTCCGGGTGTAGCGGAAGGCTCTTCCGACGGGCTGTACGGGAAAACCACGGCCGAGATGAAAACAGAAGGGACCTTTACCAATGCAGGATGGGATTTCTGGGACGAATCGGCTAACGGCATGGAGGAAATATGGGCCATCGATGGGACAACGAATGATGGATATCCTTTTCTGAATGAACCCCAGGGAACTCCTGTCGATTATGTCTTCACCAATTCGACGATTGCCGATGGGGAAAATGCTTGCTTCAATGCACTGAATACGGTTACGGTGGCAGGCGACGACGGCCCGGTTGTTTTGGAAAACAATTCCGTAGTTACCCTTATCGCAGCCCAATCCATCCACTTCCTTCATGGATTTCACGCCCAAAACGGCAGCTACCTCGATGCCCATATCACCACCACCGCCAGTTTTTGTGACCAAGCCGGTTTGATTCCCGATGTTCTGCCTCCCGTAGTGAAAAGCCAGAACCTGGAATCCCTGGTGGAAGAGCAAGCGTTGCAACCCGATATAAAGAAAATGAAACTCTATCCCAATCCCTGTTCCGGAATGGTTACAGCAAGCCTGACCCATTGCCCGGGCCTGTCGGAGCTGAGCATCCTCTCATCGTCGGGTGCGGTGGTTTACCGAACGTATATCGCCGATACGCCCGAGACGGTCCACCCAATTTCCTTTTTGCGAAGAGGCTTGTACCTGGTCCGGATCCGGAACGGGGCGAGCACACTGACCCAAAAGTTGCTAATCAACAATTAATCCAATAAAATTTCCCGCGCATAAGAATTCCGACAACAGAAACAGGAGAAATGGGGAAGATTTGATTTTTTGGTTTTAGGGAATAATGTACCTTTGGCTGATCATTTTTCAACAGAATGCAGACCATCGACAGAAACCAGTTTATCGAGGCCGGATCGGTGAAAAAGACCCACGGGATCCGGGGGGAATTGCTCCTTAGCTTCGACGAAGGCTGGGAGGAAATCCTCGAAGAAGTCGATTACCTTTTTTTCGAGGTAGAAGGTTTGCTGGTTCCCTTTTTTATCCGCGAAATTTCGTTTCGGGGCGATGCATCGGTCCTGTTCCTGTTCGATTTAATCGACACAAAAGAAAGTGCCCGCGAATACACGGGTTGCCGGGTTTTTGTCGATCAAAAATGGCTGAAAAACAAGAAGGAAGGTTTACACATTTCGTTTCTGAAAGGTTTTACCGTTATTGATTCCCAAATGGGAATTGCCGGAGTTATCAAGGAACTCTCAAATTATGGAGGGAACCTGGTGGCGACCATCGATTACCAGGGAAAGGAACTTATGTTGCCTGTGAACGACGACCTGGTTGTCGCGATCGATCGCGACCGCAAAACCCTGACGATGGATTGCCCCCCGGGAATTTTACCGCCCCGCCGCTAATTTTTTTTCTCCCTTTTGCAACCGTTCGTTTTTTTCTCCGTCATTGAAAATGGAATCAATCCGGAACATCATGAGAAAATTTTTACCGATTGTCCTTATCCTGTCGCTCCTGCTCTTCGGTTTGAGCACAAAAGCAGAGACGGAAAAAAGAACCACCAGCCCCTTCCGGGAAGTATCGCTGCGAATTTCAGCAAACCTTTATGTTGAGCAGGGCGACGAATACTCCATCGAAGTTACCGCCAATCCGCGCACACTCTACAAACTGATCGCCGATATCGAGGACGAAAAGCTGATCATCCGCTTCAGTTTCCAGGATATGTGGATCCATAACTTCGATCCCGGACCGGTGAGCATCAAAGTTACCACTCCGGAAATTAACCGACTGAGTCTGACCGGATCGGGAAATATCTTTGCCGAAAAAAAAATTGAAACCGACTACCTGGAATTGCTCATTACCGGAACCGGCGACATAAAAATTCCCCAACTGAAATGCAACAGCCTCGAAACCATCATTACGGGCACCGGCGACATTATTGTAGCCGGTAACGATACCCTCCGGGAAATCAATGCCTTTGTGGCCGGATCGGGGAACATCAAAGCCAATTTACTCCCCGCGCGCTACGGCCATTTCCGGATCGGCGGCACCGGGATCTGCGACGTGAATATCTCGGAATACCTCGATGCGACCATCATTGGTTCGGGACAGATCCGTTACACCGGTTCGCCCGAAATCAACTCGTCGGTATCGGGTTCAGGAAGGATCAAACAAAGTAAATAACCATAAATTTTTAGCCATGAAAACACAAATCAGAATTTTTGCTTTTATTGCCCTTGTAGCGCTTATGAGTTCGTGCTATCACCCCTACTTCACCATCGTGGGAAGCGGTCCGGTTATCACCCAGGAATTCACGGTAGGAGAATTCTCGGCCGTAGCGGGCGAAACCGTCATCGATATCGACATTGTGCAGGGAAGCGTTCAGAAAGTAGTT
>DAIMEA010000546.1:0-2602 GCA_036725585.1 Prolixibacteraceae bacterium
AATACGCCAGCTGCGAGCAAAACAAAAAGCCCGACGATCCAACCGGTTGGAACAGGAACTGTTGAACTCCCAACAGCAACAATTCCGTCGTCGCTCCTGAATTCAAGGGTGTATTCACCTTCGATGCCGTTGGCAAAAGATGTCATTTCCACATAGTAAGTACCCACGGGCAACAACATGTTATTCAACAATGACAATAGACTCGAACCATCATCATTGGTCCATATCAGATTATCGCTTGGATTCAGCGGGTCAAAAGTACAATAGATCGACAGGTACGAATCACCCGGGAAAGAGGTTGCTTCAATATCAACATAACCTGCGTGGGTTACCGAAAACTCAATAACGTCGTAAAAAACATTACTTCCAGCCGACGATAAAGTACCTTGTGTGATACAGTTTATGTTTAAATGTGTATCCCAAACCCTGTTGTATGTTGGATCCGTTGATGATAATTCTCCGCTAATTGTTCCCGGAACAGTTGTTGCCGATAAGGACGCTCCGGTTCTTATTGCTTCCCAAATTACGTTTACCTGTGCCTGCGTTGCAGGTGATACCGGATTGCTGTTTGCAATATCGATAAAAGAAGCGACTAAAAGATTTTCGGCTGCCAGGGCCTCTGCGGGCGAGATGCCGGTGGCTTCATACTGGGTGGCTAAGTTCTTTGCTTTTTGAATAATCTCTGTTGTTTGCGAATATCCAAAGGCAAATGCAAACATGAAATTATGATATATAAGCATAGTTTATTTTTATTTTGATTTTATCAGAAATGACGACTGTCCGACCAAAATAAATTAAGAGATTATACCTGCATGCTTTCGTGAATGCGACACGCGTTCACGAACTTTTTACTCCTAAATAGAAAACAGATCCATAATCAACGGATAGGAAAAACCTTGGACCCAAAGGCACCATTTCCGGGAGTTTATTGCTCAAACAGCATTCTGAAAATGGTGTATGTTTCCCGGGCCGCCTCTTCCGGCAAAAGGGAAGTGTCCGAAATTCCCGAAACGACTTTGGTAATGTTGTGGTCAATCAGGGCTTTTTTGTTCCAAAAACGAACAGGAGCCACCGTAATATAAGCCGAAAAACAATGGTGTCCGTTTCCGGGCCGTTCGCCAATAATGTGGATGATGCCTTTTTTGCTGCTTAGGTCTTCGGGTATGCCAAAGAGCGTTTTTCCACATTCATAGCCAGCCCGTACCCTTCCGTTGGTAATCACAATGATATCGGAGCTAATCCGGTAGTTGTTTTTCCCGAATACGTTTTTCAATTCGGAAAGGAACGGGATTAAGTGCCCTTCGTCGCTTAAGGATAAAGCATTCAGCCCGTCGGAGACGATGATTTGCACTTCAGGAACCCGGTTTTCCCATTTTTGGCGCAGTTGTTCGAGTGCCTTCTTCGAAGGCTCGCTGATGGTTTCGCCCGAAGCGGGATGGTATAAATAGTCTTTTCGGCTTTCCGAACAGGTAAAAACAGGCAATGAAGCAGGTATGCCGGCAACAAACGATGGCTTCATCTCTGCCCATACACAGGCTTTCGAATCGTTGTACAAACGGCGTACTTCCTTTTCGAGTTCGGGCGGTAAATCATGGTACTTTCTGCCATATCCTTCTGCAATAGGAACTCCCCTTCGTAGAATTCGATTGATGCATTTTCCCCCTTCTTTATAAATTTCTGTTTGATTCCTGTCATCGTTTTTTGCCCGGCAATACTGATAATAAACCCAGAGCGGGTCGCCAAAATGGGCGGTGGGTTCTCCGTTTTTATCAATGATTTCCAGTTTTTTGAAGAAATTCCATATGGTGTCGTCAACTTTGTACCCGAACTTTTTTCTGATTTTCAGGTGATCGGAAAAGGAGGTAGTCAGGTAGCTCAACATGGGATCATTTTTCGTGGGCAGGGCCATCAGGTAGGCCGGATTTACCGGCATGATTTGTTCGATGCACCAGTCGAGATCATCCAGCGAAACATCCATGTGCAGGGTGGAGCAAATGTCGAGCCCGTTGGTTAGTCCGTGGAGTTTCCCCATCACCGTATCTTCGAGGCAACAACGAACCAGCTGCTCCCGGGTGCGGAAAACTTCAGGCCCGATAAATCCGGCAACATCATTGAAAAACACCCAGGACGCCTGATCGGGTGGGGATGATGCATGCATTTTTTGTTTCAGGGCGCGCAGGAACCCATACTTTCTCGCTTCATGAACCACCATATCGAAACCTTCGCCATGCCCGTTGGTCATATCCGCTCCTTGCCCGGTTTCGGCATACAGTCCCCAACGACCTTTCCTTTTGGCCGTTTGGCGGAACATCTTTTCAATGGTTACATCAAAAGTAAGATTGGCATCGGCGGTTCCGGCCAGGCTCTGAAACCACATACCGGTGGTTCCGGGATGCATTTCTTCAATTTCCGACTGGATATCGATGTGAGTAAGGACACTGTGGGGCATTACATCATCCAGTTTGAAGGTTTGGAGAATATCCTGCAAAGCCGCTTCAATTTTAGCCAGTTCTTTCGGATTGCCCGATACCGGGTTGGTGCCCAGAATCAGGTCGCCGACTGCATACGACCAGGCATCGAAAACCTGCCAGGTAATATCTTC
>DAIMEA010000547.1:0-2597 GCA_036725585.1 Prolixibacteraceae bacterium
CTTTTTTCTGAGCCCGTTCGATCGCTTTGGAGATCATGGAATGTTGGATCACCTCCCCTTCTTTCAGTCCCAGGCGATCCATAATGCCCGAGATCCGTTCTGAACCGAAGAGCCGCATGAGGTCGTCTTCGAGGGAAACAAAGAACTGGGAGGAACCGGGATCACCCTGGCGTCCGGAACGCCCGCGCAACTGGCGGTCGACCCGGCGTGAATCGTGCCGTTCGGATCCGATGATGGCCAATCCGCCCTTTTCCTTTACTTCGGGAGTAAGCTTAATGTCGGTACCCCGGCCGGCCATATTGGTGGCAATGGTAACGGCGCCTCTTTTACCCGCTTCGGCTACAATCTCGGCTTCCCGCTGGTGGAGTTTCGCATTGAGTACATTATGCGAAATGCCTTTCATTTTCAGCATCCGGCTAAGTAATTCGGATATTTCGACCGAGGTGGTACCCACGAGAACCGGTCGTCCGATTTTGTTCAACTCCTGGATTTCCTGGATGATCGCATTGTATTTTTCGCGTTTTGTTTTGTATACCAGGTCCTCCCGGTCGTCACGTACAATAGGACGGTTGGTGGGGATCACCACAACATCGAGTTTATAGATATCCCAGAACTCGCCTGCTTCGGTTTCGGCGGTACCGGTCATACCGGCCAGTTTGTGGTACATCCGGAAATAATTCTGCAGGGTGATGGTTGCGAAGGTTTGTGTGGCTCCCTCCACTTTGACGCGTTCCTTGGCTTCGATCGCCTGGTGCAATCCGTCGGAGTAACGGCGGCCCTCCATAATACGGCCGGTTTGTTCATCAACGATTTTCACTTTTCCGTCGATCACCACGTATTCCACGTCCTTTTCGAAAAGAGTATAGGCCTTGAGCAATTGGTTCAGGGTGTGGACGCGTTCCGATTTTACACTGTAATTCTGAAGAAGCACATCTTTCTTTTGCAGGCGTTCTTCCGGGGTAAGCGTGTTGTCGTTTTCGAGCAGGGCAATTTCCGATCCCATATCGGGCAATACGAAGAAGTTTGAATCGTCGAGGTCGCCCGAGATCAGGTCGATACCGTTATCGGTCAGTTCGATTGAGTTGTGTTGTTCTTCGATGACAAAATAAAGCGGATCGGTTACGATATGCATGTTCTTGTTGTTGTCCTGCATGTAATAGTTCTCCGTCTTTTGCATCTGGACTTTCATGCCTTCCTCGCTCAGGAACTTGATGATGGCGCTGTTTTTGGGAAGCCCCTTATGGGCGCGGTAGAGGAGCAAGCCCCCCTGTTCGGTTTCTTCTTTCGTGGCATCGGGTTTGGTGAGCAGGCGCTTGGCATCGGCAAGCAACTGGGTTACCAGCCGGCGCTGGGCAGCAACCAGCTTTTCCACTTTCCCGCGGTACTCGGCAAAGAGTTCGTCGCCCGAGACTTGTTTGATCGGGCCGGAAATGATCAGAGGGGTACGGGCATCGTCGATCAAAACCGAGTCGACCTCATCGACAATCGCATAATGGTGTTTGCGTTGCACCAGGTCTTCCGGGTTGATGGCCATGTTGTCGCGCAGGTAGTCGAAACCAAATTCGTTGTTCGTACCAAAGGTGATATCGGAATAATAGGCCGCCCGTCGGGCTTCGGAATTTGGCTGATGTTTGTCGATGCAATCGACTGTTAAACCATGAAACTGATAGATAGGCCCCATCCATTCCGAGTCGCGTTTGGCCAGGTAGTCGTTCACGGTAACAATATGAACTCCTTTACCGGTAAGGGCATTCAAAAATACAGGCAAGGTTGCCACCAGGGTTTTTCCTTCGCCGGTGGCCATTTCGGCAATGTTTCCTTTATGCAGTACCACCCCCCCGATGAGCTGTACATCGTAATGAACCATATCCCAAACGATTTCGTTCCCCCCAGCCATCCAGCGGTTCTTCCAGTAGGCTTTGTCGTCGCGGATAGCCACATGGTCATGACGGGCTGCAAGATCGCGATCCCATTCCCGGGCGCTCACTTCCAGCTCTTCATTTTCCTTAAAGCGTCGCGCAGTTTCTTTCACAATGGAAAAAGCAACCGGCAAAACCTCGTTCAACACGGCTTCCAGCTTTTCGTCAATGATCCCGACCAGTTTGTCGATCCGGTCGTACATTTTTTCGCTTTCTTCAATGTCTACTTCTTCGGCCTTTTCCTTCAATTCGGCCATTTCCTCTTCTTCGGCTTTAACGGCCTCATAGATCTGCTGCTTCAGTTTTTGGGTCTCTTCCCGAAGCGCATCGTTCGATAACTGCTCAATGCGTCCGTATTCCTGTTTGATCCGTTCCACAACAGGTGAAACTTCCTTGATATCGCGGTCGGATTTTGTGCCAAAAAGGCCCCCGAGTATTTTTGAAAATCCCATGATCGGTATTGTTATTTTTAAGACGTACAAAAGTAAGCGAAAAGAAGAAGGAATAAAAAAGCTAACAGATAAAATGTCGGAAAATACCGGTAGGTTTTTCCCGGAAAGGAAAAACCGGGTCTAAAAACTCGTTTTCTGAAAGACAATTATTTGCAGATGGGTGCTTGTTTCCATCCCGAAACGGATGCGACGGAGGTCTTTCGAAAGAATGAAAAAGGGTGCCCTA
>DAIMEA010000548.1:0-2596 GCA_036725585.1 Prolixibacteraceae bacterium
AATGCTAATTTCTCCTTCGTAGAGCGGCAGCTCGGCATTGAGGGTGCGGATTAAACTCGATTTTCCGCTCCCCACTTTCCCGGCCAGGTAAACAAATTCACCCACAGCAATATCGAAGGTAACACCCGATAAAACCAATAATTCGCGTTGGAAAACGGCAGCATTTTTTACAGAAATGGAAAGGTCAGCGCTCATTCGGTTTTTTTAATAAACAAAGCTAATTTTTTTTTTCATCAGAATACTACACCGGGGTAATAAACAGTTTACTGTTGAGAACTCCATGGCCAATGAAGCTGATGGTTTGGGATTAAATTCCTATTTTTACCCGGTTCTATTGAAGAAGCAATATGAAAAATAATCATTTGTATTTTAAAGTTTTATCCTATTCCCTCATCTTTTTTTTGGGAACGGTTACGCTTACGGCGCAGGATTCTGTCCACCCCTTATCCCTCCGCAAGGCTATTGATTTGTATCAGTCGGCCAACTACATTGCGGCTGAGAAAATGTGCCACGATCTTCTACTCCTGACTTCTCCCGACGATCCGTTAGCGTTCGATCTACACTATTACCGTTTAATGGCGCTTGTGAAACAAAACGACCGGAATGCGGAAAGTGATCTTTCCGCTTACTTGGAAGAGCATCCGGGAAGTCCCTGGAAAAACCAGCTAATGTTTGAATTAGGGCGTTTGCAATTCTCCAATCGCCGCTACAAACAGGCCGTCCGTTCGTTTGAAAACACCGATCCCTCCCTCCTCTCCCAGAACGATCGCGACGACTATACTTTCTATACAGGGTACAGTTATTTTGAATCGGGGAATCTGAAAAAAGCATCCCACTACTTTTTCGACATAAAAAAAAGCAGTTCACTTTATGCTTCATCGGCTTCGTATTACTGGGGATACATCAATTATCTCGATGGAAATTACGAAACAGCGCTTCAGGAATTCAGCAAACTCGAAAACGACAAAAAATTCTCGGGCTTTATTTCCTATTACACCATTCAGATCTATTATCTGCAAGAGAAATACGACCGGGTGATCGAGAAAGGGGAAAAAATTGTTACGGCAGCCCCGGTTGAACAACGCAACGAGTTGTACAAAATCCTGGGAGATGCTTTATTTGAAACCGGCAACTACATCCGTGCTGTTCAATACCTTGATACCTATCAGGGTGTTAAAGGGAAAAAATCGAGGGAAGATTTTTATCGCCTGGCCATCTGTTACGACCAGATTGGGGAGTACGACAAAGCCGTTGACGCTTTTAACAAAGTAACGGTCCAAAACGATCTTCTGGCACAGAATGCTTTTTACCACATGGCCGGATGCTATTTGAAGAAAAACGACAAAAAAAATGCCCGTGCCGCTTTTCAACAGGCTTCGTCGTTCAGCTTTGATCCGAAAATTGAAGAAGATGCCCTGTTCAATTATGCCAAATTGTCGTACGAACTCTCCTACTCACCGTTCAACGAAACCATACGGGCTTTTGATCAGTACATTGCCAAATATCCCGATTCGGATCGAAACGATGCAGCCTTCGATTACCTGGTCAAGGTATATATGACCACCCGAAATTACCAGGAAGCCATCCGTTCGATCGAACAAATACGGGTTAAAACACCTTCGATAAACGAGGCCTATCAGCGTGTCACTCTTTACAGGGGATTAGAGTTGTTCAACGATGGCCATTATGCTTCCGCCCTTCCCTTTTTCGACAAATCGATCGAAAACAGTTCCTACAATCCCACCTTCAAAGCACAGGCTTTGTATTGGAAAGCAGAAGCCAATTACCGGCTTGAACGTTATAATGAAGCATTGGAAGGATTCACCGCATTTCAGGCGACACCGGGCGCATTTACCACACCCGAATTCAGCTCGGCTTATTATAATACGGGTTATTGTTTCTTTAACCAGAAACGATATACACAAGCCGCCGAATGGTTCCGCAAATACCTGAATCAAAGCAGAAAGGAACCGAAAAAAACGGCCGATGGCTATAACAGGGTAGCCGATTGTCTCTATTTGGACCGCGACTATGAACAAGCCCTTGTTTTCTATACCCGTTCGTACGAGCTGAATCAGTTCGATCCCGATTATGCCCTCTATCAAAGAGCGATCTGCAACGGTCTGCTTCGTCGATACGAACCCAAAATTGCCGATTTAAGCAGCCTGATCGACCAATATCCCCGTTCCTCATTTACGGATGATGCCTATTTTGAACTGGCCCGCACGTATGAACGAACCCACGAAGAACATCGCTCGGTCGATTATTATACCCGACTGGTTAGCCAGTTCCCAAAGAGCCCGCTCAATAAAAAGGCATGGCTGCAAATGGGCATCATTTCCTACAATCAAAACGAGCTCGACGCATCGCTCGGGCATTACAAACAACTTATCGAAAAATATCCCGACACGGAAGAAGCCCGGGCTGCCCTCGTAGGCATAAAAAATATCTACATCGACCGAAATAAAGTGGATGATTATTTTGCCTATGTTGCTTCGCTGAACCTTTCATCCGAAAGCTCTGAATCGGCACAGGACTCGGTTTTTTACATTGCCGCCGAGAAGCAATACATGAGCGGTGCAACCGACAGCGACCG
>DAIMEA010000549.1:0-2593 GCA_036725585.1 Prolixibacteraceae bacterium
TTTATGACAGTTGAAAAAAGTGTCATCCCGAGGGAATCCCGATGTACATCGGGAGACGAGGGATCCTTCCGAACAGGGTGTCATTCCGGTCCGCCTGTTGGCGGAGGGGGATCCCTTGTTTCACAAGATTCGCCGCACACCTATTTTCGAGAACATTCAAATAACGAATGATGCATACAACGATCTGCCATTCCGTTCGATACCAAATTCTGCCGCTGAACCGGCCGGGTGGATCGAACGGTTCTTCTATACGCGTTCCTTTACCCGGGGCGTTGCCGTGCCTGCCCCGATTCGGGGGGCTAGAGTATTTTGCCCTTACAGGGCTTTACGGGCTACCCGGTTTCTGATGATCGTTCGATGAATGGACGTTGAATTGCCCCGGCATTTATGCCGGGGGGTTCGGGAACCGGACAAAACACAATCCGGCCACGGTATCGTCTGCATAAGAGGATGCGCCCTGTATGGCCGGAAGGCAGATCATTTATGTTCGGGTGACTTTTACCAAAGACACAAATACAACTGCATACAAAAACATATCATCGATTATCCTCACCCAATTTCAGGCATCACCCGGCACAACGTGACCCGGGACGGGTCAAATGTCATTCGTAGCATAGCAAAGCAATCACTTGTTTTAACCGGACAATAATGAACAAAAATCCCAAATTTGTTTCACGTTTGATATTAATTGTTAACTTAGTAACCCGAAACCCGAATCAAAAAATGACCCTGACATTAAAGAAGATCCAGCACAGGGATGCGTTTCGCATCGGCGTGTATTTTTCGTTCGACCCGGCTGTAAACCTCAAACTAAAGTCGCTTGGGGCCAGATACAGCCATACAAAACGTTGCTGGTATTTCGACTACACTGCCGAAAAATATCGCTTATTGAAAGAAAATTTTCCCGACATCGTCATCGACGCCCCCAAGGCATCGAACCCTTCACCCTCTCCGGCGGCCGGCATCAAAAGCCGTGACCTTCCGCCCATAGACGCTGAAACAAAACCCGAAAAGGTTGTTGCCGCGCCGAACCTTCCTGCCTCGGCCCTTAAGCGCGCAGATCAGGAACATAAAGCAGCCCCTGTGCCGCTTGTCCAAAAACTGAGGGTGAAACGCTTCGATAACCTGGGAAAATACTGGGTCGTGCGAATGGACTATCATTTCCGGATCAGTAAGGATTTGCTAAAGGTAAAAGGAGTGTACTGGAACAAGCAGGAAAAAGCTTATCTGATTTATCGGAACGAACAGGTAAAGAACAAGGTAGAAGAGCTCCTTCAGGCACCCGGGCTTTTCCCCGACGATTATGTCACCAACGAAAAACCGGTAACGGGGGGCGAAATGGTGCTTCAACCCCACCCGGAAAATCTGTCGTTGATGCGGGTTTATGTGCCCAATTCGTTTTTGCTGATCGAAAAGATCAAACGCTTTTCCCTTTCCCGGTACAGCCGCGAGCACCGGTGTTATCTGTTGCCTGCGACCCCGGATGTGCAAAAAGCTTTGGCCATCCACTTTGCACCCGAAAACCTGAAGGTGGTAAGTCGGCTTCCGGAAGGATACCTGAAAAAAGAGCATCTGCCCAGGCGGAAAAGTATTTTGCTGGAACGGGCTAAAGAACGGGTTTTGGACAAAACCCCTGAAAAAGGGCGAGCGTTGATGGAAGCCCTGGTCGACCACATGTTGGCCAACAACCTGAGCGACCATACCATCGCGAATTATGGCCACGCTTTTTTGCGTTTTATCCGCGATCACGACTACCACGACCCGGCAACCATTGACTATCCGCTTATTGTGAAATACCTGGCGAAACTGATGACACAAGGACTGACGGCTGCATCGGGGCAGATGCTGGTCAGCGCGCTGAATTATTATTTCCAGCATGTGACTCAAAATCCGTCGATTGTTTTCAAACTTCCCCGTCCCCGGATGGAGAAGAAAATCAGGACGGTGTTTACCCTCGAAGAGTGTCATCGGGTATTCAACAGCATGGAGAATCCAAAGCACAGGCTGGCGCTTATGGTTGCTTATGGCGCGGGCTTACGGGTAAGCGAAGTTATCAATTTACGCTGGGGCGATGTGTTGCTTGCCGAACAAAAAATCCATGTACGGAACGGTAAAGGGAAAAAGGACCGGATGGTAATGCTGCCCTACTCCATCCAAATCCTTTTGGAACAGTACAAGACCCTTTATCCTTCGAACGATTATGTATTCCAGGGACAGATACCGGGCACGCCATACAGTGCATCAAGTGTGGAGCGGGTGATGGGGCGGGCTTTGCAAAAGAGCGGATTAGAGAAGAAAGGCAGCGTCCACAACCTACGGCACAGTTTTGCCACCCATCTTTTAGATTCGGGTACCGACATACGCTATGTACAGCAATTATTGGGTCATAAGGATATCCGGACAACAATGATTTATTCGCACCTGAGCCAGTCGAACATCGACAGGATTCAAAGTCCGCTGGATCGGATGATGCCTCCTGCCCCCAATCTGCTGAACATAAAAAATGAGAAAAAGGCGACATGATGACGTATATAAACAAGTTACCTGCTATGTTAGAAAAACGACTGTGCAAAATAACAACGACACATTTTGA
>DAIMEA010000550.1:0-2590 GCA_036725585.1 Prolixibacteraceae bacterium
TGGACGAAGGTTTTCTTTGCATTTTGTTTCAAAACCACCCGGTTAAGGTGTTCTTCGAAATCGCCGGGTCGGATCATCTTTTTATTCAATACCTTGAAAATAACCCGGTCGACCAGCAGCGGTTTGAATATTTCGGCCAGATCAAGCGAAAGGGAATAGCGGCGCTCGCCGGGCTCGTGGAGAAAACTGACCAAAGGATTGAGCTGCGTTTGGTGTATGGCCCGAAGACACTGGCTGTAACACATCATGTTCCCGAACGAGATCAGGGCGTTTACTTCGTTCAGCGGCGGACGGTAACTGCGCCCTTCCATAGTAAAATCCTGGATGATGGTTTCGAAGGCTCCGTAGTAGTTTTTCCGGATGTTTCCCTCTATGCCCATCAACTCGTCGATGGCGGCCGTATCGCTGATTTTTTGCGACAACTCCTCCATCGTTTCGATTACCTGAGCGAGATCTTTTCCCCGGCTGTTGTAATATTTCAGGTTCTTCACCATATTGAACGAAGCGCCTTCGAGTATGCGCCGGGCCAGGTCGAGTCGCTTCTTTTTGTTTTGCTGCACCTTTACCTGGCGGATCAGCATTTTTCCGGAAAGCAGGCCTTCACGGGGCATAAACGAGCCGGTGTAATTCTCGTAATAGTCGAAATAATGCACGGGAATTTGTTCCTGCCCCAGAAAATTGAAAAGCGACGAGTTGGCATCGAGACTTCCAAAACAATAGAATTCCCCAATGTTTTCAACGGGGAGAAAGCGGGGTGGCAATTCGTGCCCCTCCTCGTCGAAAGGCACAAATTTCAGGGTGTTGTCTTTTCGGCTCAAACGGCCGGGATTGAAGAGATAGTACGTTTTTTTCATTCCGCGATGTTCTTGTTTTTTCCTTTTTCAAGTACCGATAATGCCGCCTCGTGATCAGCAGTTTCTCCGCTCCAGCAAAAATCAAAATAGCTGCAATTTCTGCATTTGCTTCTACTCAGCCGGGCGGAGCATTGTTCGCTTTGAATAATCAGTTCGATGCGCCGCGCCATTTCCCCGATGGCTTCCCGGTCGGGGATTGTGAGCAACACCTCGTGGGTTTTGTGCATCCGGGGATATTCGAGCAGGCCGGTGGCGCCGGTAATCCCGTTCTTCTCGAGCACAAACAGGTAGTATTTTACCTGCCATTCGTGCGCTTCTTCCTTTTTGTCCGATTTCTTGATTTCGTGCACAACCTTGTTCTTTGGGTCGTAATAGTCGATCTTGATGCCGTCGATTTCAATTTCCTCGTATTTTTCGCTCCTGCGTTCGTAGGAAGTTTCGTGGATCAGCCGGCCTTCGTACACCAGGTCGGAGTTGTTTTCCATGTTAATTCCGCGGGCAAAGAGCCAGAGCTTTCGGTGGCAGATGAGGTAGTAGTTAAAATGGGTTCCGGTGATGTTCATGGGAGTAAATTATTGAATGAGTGGATGAGTGAATGAGTGAATGAATGAATGAATGAATGAATGAGTGAATGAATCTTTTCCTTTTAACGTGTTTGCGTTGTCGGGTTTCTTACGGACGAATCTTGTTCGAGCGATTATTCAACTACGAAGCATCCGGGCGGAATGTGAATGTTTCTTACGGACGAATCTTGTTCGAGCGAACGAAGTGCAGAATGGGGAGATTCTGTGGGAGCAGTTGATCGGTTTTCATCCTTTTCTGTTTTGTTCCTTTTCAAGCCGGATGGCTATCATCGGTATTTGTAGCAATGACACGATTGTTGTCATGATATGTGCCATATTTGATTCTTGGATATAGTGATCCAGTATATTTTTCCACGCTTCCGTTTTTTCCAGGTTTTGTTCAGCGGCCAGTGCCTGGGTCTTAAGGTGCAATAAAGCATGAAACTCGAAGGGGTGGATCGCATCCCTTCCGAAGAAAAAATCGTTGAAAAGACGGGAAATACTGTGATCTTTTTGCGGGTCGGCGTCCAGAATTTCGCTTTCGGCCCTGCGTATTTGGATCAAACTGTACCCAGGGTATTTTTTCGCTGCCTTTTTAAGAAGCGAAGCATACTTTTTCGATTGTTCCTGTTCTGCCAGAGCCAGTTCAAGGTATGCCGCAGCCGCTTCGACACCGGGGTTCGTACAAAACGCATCGAACAGTGTCTTTTTTGTTTCCATTGGGGCGCTTATTTCAAGAATTTCCAAAAACTGCACTTTGATCTTTTGGTGAAAGGGAGCTTGTCCCGGGGCTTTTCCCAGCATTTCGTCGGGGATGGTATCGTCGTTTACCCCGATTTTGCCCAATTCGGCATCAAACGTGTCGATCCATTGGTTATAAGCATCCTCATCGAGCAAATCACCAATAAGCGATTGGCATAAGCGATAAAGGTAAATGGATTCCTCTTCATCGAATTCCTCCATTTGCGATGTGATGTTCAAAAACCTCTCTTTTTTCTCCTCGAAATCCATCGGGGCGAAAGGGTTCTCTTCCTCTTCTTCGTAATCATCCTCATCCTCATCCTCATCCTCATCAAATTCATCATAATCATCGTCTTCGAAGTCCTCCTCCTCTTCGTCGTTGAGGATACCGTCTTCGCCCATCAGGATGTAGTTCCCGGGACCGGCCACCCG
>DAIMEA010000551.1:0-2581 GCA_036725585.1 Prolixibacteraceae bacterium
AGGAAGTTACGAGCTTTTTGGCGAGAACGAACACATTTCGTTCGGATTCACTACCGAGGGGAAAAAGCAGTTCAAACGAAACAAGAAAGGATACAAACGACTGAGCGACCATATTGGCCTGTTTCCCCTGGTAATGATTTCTCCCTCCGACAGTGTTCTCATATCGGGGGGCAGCGAAGAACGAAGAAAATTCATCGACGGGGTAATCGCCCAGTTCGACCATCCCTATCTTGAAACACTGATCCGTTACAACCGCGCCTTACTGCAACGAAACAACCTGCTGAAACAGTTTAGCGAAAACCGGAACTTTGATCCCGATACGCTGGCGATTTACGACGAGCAACTCGGGGAACTCGGGGAACTTATTCACCGGAAAAGAAAATCGTTTTTGGAAGAAATAATCCCTGTTTTTCAGGAGTTTTACAACTTCATTGCCGGGGGGAACGAGATCGTATCGCTCCGGTACAATTCGACACTCAACAACGAACCGCTCCGGGACCAGCTAAGGGCAATGCTTCCCCGCGATCGCGCTGCCCAATACACCGGGGCAGGAATTCATAAAGACGACCTCGACCTGATGCTGGGCGATTATCCCATTCGAAAAATCGGGTCGCAGGGGCAAAACAAAACCTACCTGGTGGCCCTGAAATTTGCCCAGTTCGAATACCTGAAAAACAAAGCAGGTGTGAAACCCCTGCTGCTTCTCGACGACATTTTTGCCAAATTCGACACCAAACGGGTGGAAAAAATAATCGAACTGGTTTCCCGCGATCAGTTTGGCCAGATCTTCATTACCGACACCAACCGGGAACATCTCCGGGAAATTTTGATTAAAATTCCGGCCGAAAATAAAATTTTCACCATTGTTAACGGGAAAATCGAAAACGCATGAGAAGAAAGGAAACCCTTAAAATCAGCGAAATTCTCAATGAATTTTCCGCCGGGAACGAATTGGGGAAGAAACTGCGCGAAACCCGTTTAATGAACAACTGGAACACGATGCTCGGACCCGTTATCGCCCGTGCCACCGAAAAAATTCAAATCAACAACCGGGTCTTAATCGTCCATATCAACTCATCCGTTATTCGTCACGAATTGTTCATGATTCGTTCCCAGATTGTTGAGTCCTTAAACAAAAGCGTGGGCGGAAACGTCATCGACAGCATTCTTTTCCGATAATGGATGGAGATCCCAAATACTTTCCCTTTTTTTTCTTTCCGGGTAGGGTACGACCTTTTTTTTTCGGAATCTTATCATGAAATCCTCAATTCGAATTAAATGAAACAAAAGCCTGTTCTTGGAATAACACTCATTATTTTGATGATAATGAGTAGTAATGCAAACTGTTGGGCACAAAGCATCGTTGTCCGTGAAAAATCGGGACTTGAATCGCCGACAGAACTTCTTTCACTACGAAAAATTACATTTCGTGATCAGGAGTTTATCCTGAATTATTGGACCGGCCTCACGGAAACATACCCGATTTCGGACATCAACACGATTTTTTTCACCGGAACTGGCAATTCCCTTTCTACACCGGCATCGGGGACCCTTTCGCTGTATCCCAATCCGGTTACCCATTCCATCTATTTGAAGAATATTCCTTTGGGGGAAAACCGGGTATCGATTTTCAGGATCGACGGAACACAAATGATGCAGTTTCTCTTGATGCCGGGAGAAAACTCAGTTGCAGTAGACCACCTGCAAAGTGGCCTTTATATATTATCCCTAAACCAGAAAACATTCAAATTCATCAAACAATGAAAAACGCACTCTGTTTGCTCTTTTGCCTGGCTATTTTTCAAACACCGAAGGCACAGGAGAAATTGTATTTTCATAAATCGGACCATGTTGCCGACGGAGTGGATATTTCGGATCTGGACAGCCTTTCGTTCAGCGATGAAGGAACAACAATTTCCATCAGTATCAACGGGCAGATTTGGGATTATCCCCTGAGAAAAATCGATAGTCTTTCGTTTGGCAATGATTCGGATGAACTTTCCATTGTATACAACGATGGTTATGCAACTGTGGTCAATCCCCGGGCATTCGAAGGCGTTTCCGTAACAGTAAAAGGCGCAGAAGTATGCGTTACATCTGCAAGCGACATCAAAGATATTGCCTATCGCCTTTCGGGAAAAACCAGCGATGGAGCCTTCAAGATTTACAGCGAAAAACGTTTTCATTTATACCTGAACGGGCTGGATTTGACCCACAACGACGGACCGGCGATCAATATTCAATCGAAAAAAACAGCTTCGGTCACCCTGGTCGACGGTACCGTCAATTTTCTGGCCGATGGAACAAGTTATGCCCAGTCGGCCATCGATAGCGAAGGTGCCTACGAAGATCAAAAGGCCACTTTTTTCAGCGAAGGCTCCCTGGTTTTTGACGGAAACGGACAATTAATCCTTTCCGGGAAAGGAGCAGACCAGCATGGCATTGGTTGTGACGAAACGATCGAAATCCGTAGCGGTAACTTCGCGGTTCAGCGTGCCACCAAAGATGGTATACACGCAAAAGAAGGAATAAGTATCTACGATGGCATTATTTCCATCGTTGCCTCGGGTGACGGAATGGA
>DAIMEA010000552.1:0-2563 GCA_036725585.1 Prolixibacteraceae bacterium
GCTCCGCTTTTTTGGGGAACAGGGAACATCCTTTTCGGTAGCCATTTTTGATCTGACCGGGAAGTTGCTAACTTCGCATCAGGGTAGGCTTGAATCGACCGGGATGCATTATCTCGATCTCTTCACGGAAGAAGGTAAATACCCCACAGGGATGTACCTGGTAAAAGTAACGACCCGGGGGATGAGCCGATCGATAAAGGTTACACGATATTAACATCTCAATTATGCCGGATTACAAAGAATTATGTGCCCGTGTGCAAAAAATAGTTATCGATGCCGGAAATTTTATCCGGGTCGAAAAAACGCGCTTTCATGCCCGATTCGATGTCGAGAGCAAAGGGCACAGCAACTTTGTCACCTATGTCGATAAATCGGCCGAGAGAATGCTGGTGGAAGCCTTGGGGCAATTGATTCCCGGATCGGGTTTCATCGCCGAAGAAGGCACCTCGGACGTACACGGAGAGCGTTTCAACTGGGTAATCGATCCGCTCGACGGAACCACCAATTTCATCCATGGATTGCCTCCGCACTCGGTCAGTGTTGCCCTCATGGAAGGCGAAGAAATCGTGCTCGGAGTAGTGTACGAAATTACCCTCGACGAACTGTTTTATGCCTGGAAAGGAAGCGCCGCATACCTCAACAACCGGGAAATCTTTGTTTCAACGGCTTCCGAACATCAAGAGGCTCTTATTGCCACAGGATACCCCTATTACGACTTTGGCCTGCTCGAAAAATACTTCCTGGTATTGAAGGAAATGATGGAAAAAACAAGCGGGGTGCGCCGGCTGGGCTCGGCAGCGGCCGATCTTTGCTATGTAGCCTGCGGACGCTTTGAAGCCTTCTGGGAATACGGTCTCCACCCCTGGGATATGGCTGCTGCTGCCTTTATCGTCCAACAGGCAGGAGGCCGTATTTCCGATTTCAACGGGGAAGACCACTACCTCTTCAACGGAGATATTATTGCCACAAATGCCCTCTATTTCGACAAATTTTACGAAATTGTGCATCAACACATGAAACATTGATATGAAACCGGTAAAAGTCGAAATCCTGGAAGAGCTTCTTCAGGCCTTAAACCAAAAAACCTTCGATCTGGATGCCTGGAAAATACGATCCGTTCTTATCCTGAAAAAGATCTTTGGCGATCGGGACCCGAAAGTCGGATACATCGAACAACTTCGCTACGACTATTCGAGCTGGGCTTTGCGCGATCATTCGGGGGGCGTGGTACATGATCCGGTGAAGGACAAGGCCCGGGAAATCATTGAAACTGCATTGATCGAACTGAAACTCGAAGAAAGCGATCCGGTAATGAACGCTTTATCGCAAACACTAAGCGGATTGGAGATGGACCAACTGAAAGGAATCCTGGACAAGGGTGAAGCCGCAAACAACGAACTGAAGGATTTCCTTGAAAATCTTCCCTCCGGGAAAACCATCGATATCCTGGCTCGCTTTATCCGGAACCGGGACCAAGCTTGAGAACCGATCCTGAGACGTAACCAGCGATGAAAAAAAATGCAGGCTATACGCTGATTCGCTTACTGACCCTGCCCATGCAGCTTTTCCCGCTCGAATTTCATTACGGGGCGTCGGCGTTTCTCTTTTTTCTCATGTACCATGTATTCCGCTATCGCCGGGTGGTGGTTGAGAAAAACCTGGCGGCTTCGTTTCCCGAAAAATCCGGAAAGGAACGGAAACGAATCGGCCGTGATTTCTACCGGAGCTTTGCCGCAATGTTCATCGAAACACTTTACTTCATTCACATCAACGTTGAAAAGGAAGCCCAACGGCTTAACGTGCAAAATGCCGAATTGATCGACTGTTTGTTGCACGAAGGGAAAAATGTTGTTCTGATGGGTGGCCATTTTGGCAATTGGGAATTTTTCCAGCTCTTTACCCGGAAGCTGGATGCCAACCGGTTTTATGTGTACAAAAAAATCAGGAACGAGGCGTTCGACCGGTTGTACCGTGATCTCCGTGCCCGGGGTGCCACACCGCTCGAAATGAACGAAACCTATCGCCGCCTGCTTTCAGAATACCGTCGAAAACAAAAGTTTATTGCTTTTTTTATCAGCGATCAGCGACCCATACCCGAAGACCTACGGCACTGGATCCCCTTCATGAAACAGGATACCCCGATAATGACAGGAACGGAAAAAATTGCCCGGAAAACCGATGCCGCGGTGGTGTATACCGAGATCCGCCGGATAAAAAGAGGTGTATGCCTGCTCCGCTTCGATCTCATTACGGAGAATTCCACCCTGCTCCCACCCCTGGAAATAACCCGGATCTTTTTTCAAAAGCTGGAAGAATCGATCCGGTCGGCGCCCGAACAATATCTTTGGACCCATAAACGATGGAAATACCAACGAAAGCCAAACGCATGAAGTTAGCGATTGTCATATTGAACTGGAACGGAAAACAACACCTGGAAAAGTACCTGCCCTATGTCGAAAAATATACAAATGGTGCCTCGGTTGAGGTTGTGATTGCCGACAACGGATCGACGGATGGTTCGGTCGAATGGATCCGTCAGTTCTATCCGTACTTTCGCATTCTC
>DAIMEA010000553.1:0-2559 GCA_036725585.1 Prolixibacteraceae bacterium
TGCTGATGAGCCGGGCGACCTCGATGGGAACGGAATCCCCGATTACCTGGAAGACTGGAACTCGAGGGCCGTCGATGACCTTGCGGCTACAGCGGTCGATATCCCGGTATGGATCTCGGTGCACCAGAACGACTCAACCACCCTGATCCCGGCTACGATTCAGATTTTGGCTGCTCCGGTCCAGGGCTATGTCTCGGTTGATCCCGGGACCTACGATGTAAACTATTTCCCCGATTACGATTTCATGGGGCAGGATTCCTTCCTCTATGTGGTTTGCGATCATTACAATGTGTGCGATACGGCCCTGGTGGTGATCAACATTGAGGATGTCATCATTCCGCCCCAGGTATTCACCCCCAACGACGACGGATATAACGACCGGTACATGATCCGCAACCTCGAACGGTACCCCGACAACCATTTCGTGGTGTTTAACCGCTGGGGTAACGTGGTGTACGAACAGAGCAATTATGCCAACGATTGGGATGGACAGTCGAATGCAAAATACAAGGTAGGAGGGGAGCCTCTTCCCGTAGGCGTGTATTATTACATCCTGAAATACGCCCATAACCAGATCAAGCAGGGCGGCTTGTTCCTGCAACGTTAAAACGAACGAATGAAGCGAATTCTGTTTTTATATGGCCTTATTTTTCTTCTGACCCTGTCTGTTCTAAACGGATGGGCCCAGCAGGATCCGCTTTTTACCCAATACATGAACAACCCGGGGCTCATCAACCCGGCCTATGCGGGCAGCAAGGGGATCCTGAATATGAACGGTATTTTTCGTAAACAGTGGGTCGGGCAGGAGTGGAGCCCGACCACCACCACACTTACGGTCAATTCTCCTTTGCGCAAGTACGAGGTAGGGCTGGGACTGACCTTTGTCGACGACCAGATTGGGCCGATGCACCAAACCGGGCTCTACATCGATTATGCCCGGCATTTTCTAATTGGAAAGAAACATAATGTCTCGCTGGGACTAAAAGCCGGATTTAACTATTTCGATATTAACCTGATGAATCTGATCATGTACGAGTACGACCCCTACCTGGCTGCCGACCCGCACAATACAGCCTTTCTGCCCAATTTTGGGGTGGGAATCTACTATTTCACCGATTCCTATTTTGTGGGTATTTCGGTTCCCAAGCTGATCCGGAATAACATTCGCGATCAGGACAATACCCTGGTGGTAGTGGGGCGGGAAGAACGGCACTATTTTCTGACAGCGGGCTATCTTTTTACCATCGATGATCCGGTTTGGAAATTGAAAGCGAGTACCATGACCCGCCTGGTCAACGGTGCACCGGTTTCACTGGAGATAGGTTTAACCGCTATCTTTTATGAGCGAATCTGGTTTGGTCTCACGTATCGCTTTGGCGATGCCTTTGCGGCCCATGCCCGGGTTCAGGTGAGCGATCGCTTGCAGTTGGGTTATTCCTACGACATGAACAATTCCCGGTTGAAAGCATACAACAGCGGTTCGCACGAAGTGTTCCTGAGTTATGACTTCTCGTTCAAAGGACAACGAATCCGCTCGCCCCGATACTTCTAAACGAATTTTTGTTTTCCTCTGTTATAAAATGAGGCTGTCTCCTGCAGTGGGGCAGCCTCATCCCTTTTTTGTCGCAAAAAAAAGGAAATTATCGGTAATTCAGGTCGGCATTCAGAAAGCGTTCCACTTCCTCAACCGGCATGTTTTTTCGGAGTGCATAGTCTTCGATTTGATCGCGTCCCATTTTGTCGACACCGAAATAGAAGGCTTCCGGATGGGCAAAGTATTGCCCGCTAACGGATGCGGTTGGATACATAGCAAAGTTTTCGGTAAGGGTAATGCCGGTACGTTCGCTTGCGTCGAGCAAACGGAATAATTCCCTTTTTTCGCTGTGTTCGGGGCAGGCAGGGTATCCCAGCGCCGGGCGGATGCCCCGGTACTGAACTTTCAATATTTCTTCCCTGCTTAGGTTTTCATCGGGATCGTAGCCCCAAAGCTCCTTCCGTACACGGGTGTGTATAACTTCGGCAAAGGCTTCGGCCAGGCGATCGGAAAGAATTTGCAGCATTATAGCCCGGTAGTCGTTGCCGGCTTCTTTGGCTTCGGCAACCCATTTTTCCATCCCGATTCCGGCCGTTACGGCAAATCCGCCCACATAATCGGCAATGCCCGATTCTATAGGGGCAACATAGTCGCTCAGGCACAGGTTGGGTTTGCCCGGTTTTGCTTTCACCTGTTGGCGAAGGTGATGAAATGTTCCAATGACCCGGGTTCTCGACTCATCCTCGTAAAGTTCGATGTCGTCGCCTCGCGAATTGGCCGGCCATAAACCGACTACACCGTTGGCCTTAAAGAGCTTTCGCTCAGTAATTTCGTCGAGCAGATTGTTGGCTTCGGCAAAAAGTTTCCGCGCTTCAGCCCCCTGTTTTTCATCGGTAAGGATTTTTGGGAATGTACCCTTCAACTCCCAGGCTACGAAGAAAAAGGTCCAGTCGATGTAGTCACGGATTTCCTCGAGTGGATACCCCGAAAAGGTTTTAACACCCAGCATGTTTGGCTTATGGATC
>DAIMEA010000554.1:0-2555 GCA_036725585.1 Prolixibacteraceae bacterium
TTCGTTAAAAAGTGAAAATCGTGCAAAAACCATTCCTCCGTTACCCCTTAGGAGAGATAGAAACACGTTCTGTTTTCCAAATAAAACAGAAACCAATTTAGCAGATTTTTCTCATAAAAAAAAGAATGTTGTATGGAACATCGTAGAACGTTTGTTCCCTGAAATCATTTTGACCGGTTTTTGCCCTCAAAACCAAAAAAAAGGAAAAGCGAAACCGCTTCTCCTTTTAAATATTGAAGACAAATTGTTCTATTCTTTTTTATGCGGATCCGGATACGTTAAAGTTTTTTAGCCACTTCCACTTCTTTAAAGGACTCGACGATATCGCCCGTTTTCAGATCGTTATAGTTCGTTATGTTCATTCCGCATTCGTACCCATGGCTTACCTCTTTCACATCTTCCTTAAATCGTTTTAATGACCCCAGTTCTCCGGTAAAGATAACGATCCCGTCGCGGATCAGACGAATTTTATTGGTTCGGTTAATTTTCCCATCGCGGACAATGCATCCAGCTACGGTACCCACCTTGGTAATCTTGAACACTTCCTGAATTTCGGCTGTACCGGTAATTTCTTCCTTTATTTCGGGAGAAAGCATCCCTTCCATAGCCGCCCTGATTTCTTCAATCGCATCGTAAATGATGGAATAAAGCCGAATATCGATTTGTTCTTGTTCGGCGAGTTTGCGGGCAGCCAGCGAGGGCCGAACCTGGAAGCCGATGATAATGGCATCGGAGGCGGATGCCAGCATAACGTCTGACTCCGAAATTTGTCCAACGGCTTTGTGTTTTACATTGACCTGGATTTCTTCGGTCGAAAGTTTGATGAGGGAATCGGAGAGTGCTTCAATCGATCCGTCGACATCACCCTTAACAATTACGTTCAGTTCCTGGAAGTTACCAATAGCTATACGGCGTCCGATTTCATCAAGAGTAATATGTTTCTGGGTTCTCATTCCCTGCTCCCGTTGAAGTTGTTCGCGTTTGTTGGCAATTTGGCGGGCTTCCCGTTCGCTTTCCATCACGTTGAATTTATCACCGGCCTGGGGGGCTCCATTTAATCCAAGCACCAGTGCCGGTTCGGCCGGTCCGGCTTCGGCAATTCGCTGATTTCGTTCGTTGAACATGGCTTTGACATGGCCCATGTAAGGTCCGGCCAAGAGGATATCCCCATCGCTGAGAGTTCCGTTCTGCACCAAAACAGTTGCTACGTAACCCCGCCCTTTGTCGAGCGAAGATTCAATAACCGAACCGATAGCGCGCTTGTTTGGATTGGCTTTCAGTTCGAGCATTTCGGCTTCGAGCAGTACTTTTTCGAGCAGTTCTTCGATGCCGATCCCGGATTTGGCCGAAATGTCGTGCGACTGGTATTTTCCACCCCATTCTTCGACCAGGTAATTCATTGAGGCCAGTTTTTCCTTAATGGCTTCGGGATTGGCTCCGGGTTTATCTATTTTATTGATGGCAAATATGATGGGCACCCCGGCAGCAGTAGCATGGTTGATTGCTTCAACCGTTTGGGGCATTACGTTATCGTCGGCAGCAACAATGATAATGGCAATATCGGTAACCTGGGCGCCCCGGGCACGCATGGCCGTAAATGCTTCATGGCCGGGTGTATCGAGGAAAGTGATTTTTCGCCCGTCGGGTAACTCTACGTTGTAGGCGCCAATATGCTGGGTAATTCCTCCTGCCTCACCGGCGATCACATTGGTCTTCCGTATATAGTCGAGAAGAGAAGTCTTACCATGGTCAACGTGGCCCATAACGGTTACAATTGGTGGACGCGGTAACAAATCCTGTTCCGAATCGTGTTCTTCTTCGATTGCTTCCATAAATTCGGCACTGATAAATTCGACTTTAAATCCGAATTCTTCAGCAACCAAAGCCATGGTTTCGGCATCGAGCCGTTGGTTAATCGAAACAAACAAGCCCAACGACATGCAACTTGAAATAACTTGGTTGACAGAGATATTCATCATGGTAGCCAGTTCATTAACCGAAACAAACTCGGTCACTTTGATGATTTTTTTCTGTTGCTGGGCTCTTGCTTCTTCGCTGGCTAGTTTTTCTGTAAAGGCAGCTCGCTTTTCCCGACGGTATTTTGATCCTTTTGATTTGGTTTTTGAAGTAAGTCGGGCCAGTGTGTCCTTAACCTGTTTTTGAACATCCTCATCGGAAATTTCCTGATGGAGGGTGCGCTTTCGGATGCGTTTTCCGACAGCCTTTTTCTGGGGCACATCCTTTCGTTCACCCGGCTGGTTACTGATATCGATCCGCTCTTTCTGAATTCTTTTCCTTTTCTTTTTCTTGGCATTCTCATCCGATGTATCGGCATGAACCGATTCTTTATGCAACTCGGCTTTTTTCTCGCGGGGAGGGAATGCATCTTTGTCACCGCTAACAACCGGAGTATCTTTTCGTTCTTTCTTTTTCGTCAGTTCCCGGTTTTTCCGTTCTTCTTCCCGCTGTTTTTTCGATTTCTTGGGTGGCCGGGTGCGCTGATTTATCAGGTCGAGATCAATTTTCCCAACAACTTTTAAATCGCTTTCCATTTT
>DAIMEA010000555.1:0-2551 GCA_036725585.1 Prolixibacteraceae bacterium
TATGGTTCCTTTCAATTTTGGGATTTCCGGGAATAAACTTTCTGCAAGCATGCCCCTTGCCGCAAGATTTGGACCAACATCGTGTTGCCACCTCCCCCGAAACTCAATTGGCCGTGGATATCGACAGAATCCGGATGTTGCTTGATTCGCTCAGGAACGAATCTTTTGCGACACAAACCCGGGAAGAACAGAACGGGCTCGACAGCCTGATGCTGCTATACGACGCCGAAGCAGCCGATACAGTCCGTGAAGCAGTCGCATGGGGAAACGAGCTTGTGCTGGCATCCTTGATGGATTTTCCACAATCCATCCTCTTGCGTTTGGGACAGGAAGCGGTAAGCCGTTTTCCTTCCGAACCGGCCCTGCTCAACAATTACGCCACGGTTTTGAGCGACATGGGCAGGAACGAACCAGCCCGGATGCTCCTTCTTGAAGCCCTGAAGGTCGAACCGGGCGACCCGGTCATCCTGAACAACCTGGCGAACATTGCCATCGATGAGGGCCATTTTGAAGCGGCACGAACCTATGCCTCCCAGGCCCTTGCCACCTGGCCCGACTACGGTGGCGCATATCAAACCCTGACCACCGTTCACTTGAAAAACGGGGACAAGGAACTGGCCGCCGAGACCCTGGTAAAAAGCGCCCGGAATTGCTGGAACGAGCTGTCGGTTTTCCAGTTCGAATCCTTTCTCGATTATGCTGCCAATATTCCGGCCGATGACGATTTCCCCTTAAAAAAGGATTTTATCGATGAGTTGTACCAAACAGCGAAGGACGATGAAATGTTGTCGACGCTGAACCTCGATGATTTGCCCGAAGCCCAGATCCGTATCCGGCCTTTTCCTCAGTTGGGCGATATCGATCACATGATAAAATCGGTGGATGCCCTGAACGAACAACTTGGCCGAATGGCCAACAAAAACGAAGAAAGCATTGTAAAAGCGCAGCCGTATTATGGGGCATGCGAGCGCTATGTTCATTCGTCGGCTTCCCTTAATGAACCCGGAATGTATCCCACCCGGCGTCTGGTTCGGCAGATTTACGCGTTCAGGGCATTAACCGCGTTTTATGAACATGAAGGAAAGAAAATTAAACTTGATTATACCCGGCGGCTCGAAAAATGCGAAAAAGACCACGATCGGCAAAAACGAAGGGCTGAACGGACCTATGAACGGAAGATTAAAGAAAACGATGCCCGCGAAGAAACGCTCCAACAACAACTGGATCTTGCCACCGGTTCGGAAAAAATCCGGGAATTGTCGAAGCAAATCTCCGACATTACGGTCGAGAATATTGCCCACCTTTCCGAATACCAGCGAAAAGCGAAGGAAATAGCTAAACTCTATTACAACGAGTTCATCACTATTAACCAGCAGTATTACAACGAGGTGAAACAACTTATGGAAGAATACTGGCTTCGTTCGGGCGGATTAATTAAATATATTTACGAAGACGATTGCTTTTATGAATTGCAGTACGGGCGTGAGCACCTGGTTTATGCTTCCCTGTACAACAGCTTGTCCCCGCTCATTGAAGTTCCCTACCGCTATGGGATGGATGTTGTTATTTCCGAAGAGTTTGATAAAGCCACCGGGCTGCCGCAAAAATACAAAGATGGTGCAGACGGCGGGGGCTGGGGCGATGTGTTGCCCGAAATGGAAGAACAGGAATTGCCCATGTATCCTGAAAGTACCGATTTTCCGGAAATCGGCTTTACCGGGAAAATGGTTTCGGTGACGTATGATGGCGATAAATTAAAATTTTCTGCCGAAACTCCTGTTTTTGTATATCGGTACATCCTCAATTTTAAAGACCAACAAACAGAAAAAATTTGGGCGCCAGGGTTAAAGGGCGAAAAAGTCATTAGCTCCTTATACCGCGATGGCACACGCTCATTCAAAGGCTTTGGCAGCAGTGCGTTTAAGGGATTCTATGTTTACAAAGGCTTCGATGGAGAAATTAAGGATTACGGAGAAGCAACCCTGACATCGGTGGGAGTTTCCGGGAAATATCTTCAAATCGAAACAGGGGGCGAACTATCGGCTGAAAAATATTATTCGCTAAAAAAGGGAACCACCAAATATTCCCGCTCCATCAAATACACTTTTTTGATCGGAGTAATCGAATTCGACTGATGTGCTTGCTCTACCAACCAAGTGTTTGGAAGCAAGGGAAATGGGGCCGGACTTTGAAAGCGGTGACTGTTTAATCGGGTTCAACGGCTACCAGACGGGCCATATTCCGCGAAACTTCGATCCGGTTGTAGAGCGACTGCATCAGTTTCAGATAGAGTTCCTCTTTCAGAATGCGGTCTTCGATGCCGTTGTCGATATTGGGATTATCGTTCACCTCGATGAGGTAAACTTTATTGTCGACCATTTTTAAATCAACGCCATAGAGCCCGTCGCCCATAAGGGATGCTGCTTTAACGGCAATTTTCAACACTTGTTCGGGTACATCTTCGATGGGGAGGGTTTCTGAATCGCCAGCGCCATCTTCTTTCGAAGCCTGCCAGTTGTAGATCTGCCAGTGGTCCTTCGCCATGTAATAT
>DAIMEA010000556.1:0-2530 GCA_036725585.1 Prolixibacteraceae bacterium
CGCTGGCCACTGGTTACAATACCGAGGCTTCGGGTTTGGCGTCAGTTGCCCTGGGGCTGAGCACCCGCGCTTCCAACAGTTATTCAATTGCCTTGGGCGCCTTCTCAGAAGCCACGGGTTCACAAAGCACGGCAATAGGGCAATCGGTAATTGCCTCGGGAACAATTTCAACGGCACTGGGTTATGGAACGCTTGCCCCGTCGTTTGGCGAAATGGCGGCAGGAACCTACAACACGAACTATACCCCGGCGTCAACTTCCGGCTGGGAACTGACCGATCGTTTGTTTTCCATCGGAAACGGCATCAGTAACGAAGATCGCACTAATGCACTTACCATTCTTAAAAATGGCCATACCGGCATAGGTACAACCGACCCGGCGGGTTATAAACTCAGGGTAGTTTCCTATGCATCGGGAGGCACAAGTGCAACAGGATGTTTTGAAAATACGAGCGAATCGGGGCTTGCCCTTCGCGCTTCGACGAATTCTTCCGACGGAACTGCCCTGTTTATTCAGCAAGGCTCGGGCTATTCGTTGCGTTGCGACGGATACGATCCCGACTGGTTCGTGTCGATGATCGTAACGGGACGTAAGGTGGGCATCAATACTTCTTCGCCTACCCAAAACCTCGATGTGGACGGGAATGCCCGCATCCGTTCCGTTACTTCGGGCGCCTACAGCGGCCCTGTAAACCGCACGGCCGACGGAACCTTCACAACGGCTACATCGGATATTCGCCTGAAAGAGAATATCCAAACCCTGGAAGGGGGGCTTGAAAAAGTACTCCGCTTACGGGGTGTTTCCTTTACCTGGAAGGATAAACCCGGGTATGGTACCCGTGTGGGCTTCATTGCCCAGGAGGTGGAAACGGTAGTGCCCGAACTGGTTTTTACCAACGAAACCGATGGTTACAAAGGAGTGAACTATGCCGAAATGACAGCTGTGCTGGTTGAAGCCATTAAGGAACTGAAAGCTGAAAATGAGCGTTTACGATCGGAAAGCCGGCAAATGAAAAACAGGCTGAGCCAAATAGAAACGTTGTTGCATGCTCCCGTGGATAGCGGAAATCTGAATGAGGCTGAAAAATGAAACGAACGCTGAAGACCATAAGCATTTGGGTTGGAACACTGTGTTTTATTCTGATTGTTTTTCCCGGGGCTTTTGCCCAGTCCAGCCTGAACACTTTGGGCGGGAATACAAACGATGCGGGTGGTTCGGTTAACTTCTCGCTGGGGCAGTTGTTTTACCAAACCAATAGCGGAACAACAGGTTCGGCAGCCGAAGGGGTCCAGCATCCTTTTGAACTCATTGGAAGCAGTGTGCCCGCAACCTATATCCTGTTAGATCGGGTGATCGGTACGGGCGAATTGCTTTGTTTCGATGCCCGGCAAAGCATAACCGTGGCAGGCGGTGAAGGATCCGTTGTGATTCAGCCCAATGCCGTAGTGGATTTCATTGCCGGTCAATCCATTCGATTCCTGCCGGGTTTCTATGCCCAGGCTGGAAGTTGGGTGTCGGCCCGGATCACCACCACCGGTACTTTTTGCGGCCAGCCGATTGCACCGGTTGTGATGCAAACAGAAAATCCACCCGAAAAAACTGTGGAATCGATTAATCCCGATCCATTCGCTCCCTAAGGAAATAGTCTTTGTTCGGTGAAGCTTTTCCCTAATCCGAATCATGGATGTTTTGTTCTGGAAGTCAGTGGTTTTGATAAGGAGAAGCGTGTAGTTGTTCACAATGCAACCGGAAGAATTGTGTTCCGGGCATCCGGTTTGTACGATCCTGATATATCGCTTTGCCTTCCCTTTCTAAAGGAGGGATTATATTACCTGAGTGTAGCCGACGGACGTGTGGTGCAAACAGTTAAGATGCTGGTTGATTGAGTGGAACTTGTTTGTATTTCTGTATGCTTTTGTTGTTTATAGGTATGTGTTTAACATGATATGGGTTTGCAAATTTTTATTAATAAACTATTTATAATCACTACTGTCCGGTTAAAACAACAGATTGCTTCTCCGCCAGCTGGCGGATCGCAATGACGGGTATTTGAGAGATTCTTTCAGGGGGAGGGGTTGGTTGGCGGCTTCGCCGCCAACCAACCCCTCCCCCTGAAATAATTATCTGAATATGAACGTCATTGCGAGCATAGCGAAGCAATCTTCTCACTCTTTTCCTTTTAACCGGACAGTAGTGATTTATAATAAATACAAATTTCATATATTTGATTGATTTTTAATTAAAAAAGTATAGGTTATGAAACAGTTGCATGTGTTATGTATAAGTATGCTTGTATTTTCACTGGCCTTAAAAGCCCAGGTTTCCGAAGGCGAGTTCCAGGCGCTGAAAGCACTCTACAACGCTACGGGCGGCGATAACTGGACCGATCGTTCCGGTTGGGAAAACATCAATACCACGGCAACCAAAGACGATGTGACGACCCAATGGAAAGGGATCATGCGGATACAGGACGGACACATAACGCAATTGAATTTTTATTACAACAATCTGACCGGTGTATTGCCGGAGGA
>DAIMEA010000557.1:0-2528 GCA_036725585.1 Prolixibacteraceae bacterium
GAGATTTTTTGTATTCATATTGTATCCAGAATTTTATGCAAATCTGTCATTGGTACGTCTTGAAAAAGAAGGGTCATTCTCCCGGCTGAGGCAAATACGTGCGAAGAGCCTCGCAATTTTTTAACGACGGCATTGCCATTAAATCCGGATTTTCTTGACACCATGCTTCATACTGGATCAGCAGATTTCCGGTAACCGCTCCCTCCACAGGGCCGGCCAGAACCTTTTTCTGAAAGGCATTGGCCGTTAGCTGGCAGAGCAAGGCGGATTGGGATCCCCCACCAATCAGGTGAACAACATCAAAAGGTGTACCCCTCAGGGCTTCAAAATCGAGCAATGTTTTCCGGAACGACGCAACCAAACTGTCGTAGGCGCATCGGTAATAGCCTGCTTCCGACAGGGGCAAAGGCTGCTCATTCTTCTGAAAGTACACATCGAATGCTGTTTTCATGTTTTCCGGGTGATAAAAAACCGGATCGGAAGGATCGACCAAAAATTTTGAAGCTTTTTCTTTCTCAGCCATCCGGTCAATTTCGTCGTAGCAATGCTTCGAACCAAAAGAAATCCGCAACTGCTGAATCAACCAAAGCCCCATCAGGTTCTTCACCGGACGGAACATACCATTGGCGGCCAGCTCATTGGTGATCCCCATATGCCGTGCATCTTCCGACAGGAGCGGTTTCTCCGATAGCCATCCCAAAATGCACCAGGTTCCCGTTGATAAAAATGCTGAATTCTGATTCGCGAACGGTATGGCGGCAACGGCACAAGCGGTATCGTGCCCGGCCACGGCGATAATCTTTGCCGGCATTTTCATTTTATACCGGCTGCTGATCAAACCCAGGTCCTTTCCGGGAAGAACCGGATCGGAAAAAAGAGCCGGGGAAAGTCCCAGGAGCTTTAAAATCCGGTCATCCCAGGTTTTCGTTTCACAGTGGATCATTTGGCTCGTCGAGGCCAGGGTCCGTTCATTCACAGCCGTTCCGCTCAGAAAGTAGTTGATGTAATCGGCCATGAACAGAATGCGTTTTGTTCGTTTGAGGAGATCCGAGTCCTGTACGCTTAAAAACTGATACAATGAATTGAAAATATTGTAGTTGATCCCCGTACGCTGAAAGGTTTCCGGCTCGGGCATCCGGCTGTTCCATTTTTCCCGCATTCCCAGGGTTCGTTCATCGCGGTACGAAACAGGATCTTCCAGTGGAAGGCCGTCTTTTCCCAAAAGAACAAAATCGACACCCCAGGAATCGACGCCTATGCTTTGTATGGGATATTCCGATTCGGCGCATGCTTTATGCAAGCCCTCCAGTATGCCGTTGGTAATAACCGAAAGATTCCAGCGTTCGGCTCCGTTTCTGTGTTCCATGGGATTGTCGAAGCGATGGATTTCACGCAAAATCAACCGATCGCTAAAAATTCCCTGGACCACGCGAATACTGGCAGCACCCATATCAATGGCCAAACAGGAAAAAACTTGTTTCATACTCATTGTTCGTTATTAAAACTTCAACATCCATCTGCAGCAGCTTGTCTTTTATCTTTTATCGTACTACGTGCAGTTGGTAGGCTGTCATATCTTATGTCTTCCGGCAGAATCCTTTTCGGATCATTGTTATGTGGCCGATACAATGCATTCATTCTTAACAAGCCTACTGATCAGCCTGAGAGTGGTTTTGCTTTTTTGCCGTTGGCTGAAACCAACGGCAATGGATATTGTAAATCACTCCCTATACCCTGGCGCGCATCCGCTTCGTCTCGTTTTCCCCTCCGTTGATCAGGAACATCAGGGGTTGTGGACGGTCGGTGCCTTCGATGAAAGCCGGTCTCGCCTGCCAGGGCGCTACCGACAATACATTGGCCAGATCCATCCAGTATTGCAGTACTGAGGGTTTCAATCCCCAGGTCATGTGGAAGTGGTTAGCGGGTGCATATTGCTTGTATTCGGTCATGGAGGCATATTTGGGAACAATCCAGCTATGCGGCCAGGTTACATTGGAACTGTTGGCCACAAAAGCCGCCAGTTTTTCGGGCAGATCGATGGTTTGCGCCTCGTCCCATACCAGGCTGAACATGCCGTTCAGGTGGCTGTAGGTTAAACGGCTGGCAATCCCGTGTATTCCTCCGGGAGAAACAAAAGTCACGCTGTTTCCGCCTCCGGGGAAGTAGTACAATTCGGCAGCCGGCATGGTAATTTTTTTCAGGAGGCTTTCGGCTTTTTCGCCGGGCAAACCAGCCCAGTTCAGGCTTGCCGAGCCGGAGTTGTCGCCATCGACGAGGCCCTTGGTTGCCCAGGGTTCATCACCTTTTATGTCAATCCCCAGTTTTTTGGCTGCTTTTTGGAGTTCGAACGGTTCCCACACTTTTCGAAAATCCATGAAAAGGGGCGGATTTCCCCCGCTCAGCCAGGTTTTGAACAACATGGTAAGGGTACCCTGCATATCGGCTTCCGTTCCAAAGGGCAACACCTGTTTGGGTCCGTTATGGTCGAAGGTTGAATTGAACAGCGACTCGGCCATATCGCAAATCGG
>DAIMEA010000558.1:0-2513 GCA_036725585.1 Prolixibacteraceae bacterium
GGTTTGATATCGCCCAAAATATGTGGATTCTGAACGTGGGCGATATCAAACCCGCTGAATACCTCACCGAATTATTCCTCGACCTGGCCTGGAACATAAACTCCATCGATGAAACCAAAAGCAAACAACATACCCTGCGATGGGCCGAACGGGAATTTGGACCGAAACAGGCAAAACCCATTGCCGATATGATGGATGAGTATTACCGGCTGGCGTTTTTACGAAAACCGGAATACATGGGCTGGAGCCAAACCGAACCAAGCACAAAAACACAAGCCAGTTCATTCAGTCTTTTCATCAACGGCCCGGAACTGGATCGAAGGATCGCATTGTATCAAAAGCTGGAACAGGAATGCAGAGACATTAAGGATCAATTACCCGAAGAACTGTATGATTCTTTTTTTCAACTGATTGAATACCCCATTCGCGGAGCGGCCAAAATGAATGAAAAATTTCTTTATTACCAAAAGGCACAGTTTACCCCAAATGCCACAGAAAAAGAAACCCTACTACGGCAATCGGCAAATGCGTACAATGAGATACAAAAAATTACCGATCAGTACAATACAACCATCAACCAAGGGAAATGGCTTTTCATGATGTCGGCAACCCCGCGTAATCTTCCAGCTTTTAAAATGCCCGATTATTCGATCGTCGACAGTTGTCGGTATCCCAAACCCTCCCGGCAGGAAGAACCTATATTCATCCCGGCTTACAGGTATTCCCGGTGCAAGGGGGCGGACGGGTACCGGTGGAAGACCATCGAAGGACTGGGATACAGCAACATGGCGATAAGCCTTTCCCCGCCAAACAATATCTGTTTTGAAAAGGATCTTCCCTTTGTGGACTATTCCTTTTCGGTAAAACAACCGGGGACGTATGTTTTGGAAGTTCGCTGTTTACCCACCCATGCCAATGATTTCAACCATGAGCTCACCCTGCAAATCGACCATGAAGAACCCATCCGTTCCCCGTTAAATACACGCGGACGAAGCGAACAGTGGAAAATCAATGTTCTTCGCAATTATGCTTCGGTTCATCACCGGACAACATTATTAAAGGGACGGCATCGCCTGAAATTATCGGTTAACCAGCCGGGTATCGTACTTGATCAGATCGCCATTTACCCCGAAGATTACCCACCGTTTTACGAAATACCTGTCCATCAACATGGGAAAGAATAAAACAATCGACAAATCAAAACCGGTTCTGGTTACCGGAGCCACGGGTTATGTGGCCGGATGGCTGATAAAAAAACTGTTGGATGAAGGATTGACGGTTCATGCCGCCATTCGGGATCCCGGACAAAAAGAGAAAATCAGGCACCTTGAAGAACTTGCAGAAACATCGAAAGGCAGCATTCGCTTTTTTGCTGCCGACCTTTTGGACATAGGGTCGTATGCCCGGGCCATGGAAGGATGCGAACTGGTTTTTCATACCGCCTCACCCTTCATCGCAGCAGTCGATGATCCGCAAAGAGAGCTAATTGAACCAGCTCTGCTGGGTACCCGCCATGTGCTGGAACAGGCCAATCATACCCCTACCGTACAACGGGTTGTTTTAACCAGCAGCGTAGCAGCCCTATACGGAGACAACAAGGATATAGAGAAGGTTCCCAACAAAATCTACACGGAAGATGTGTGGAATACGAGCTCCTCTGTCCATCACCAAGCTTATTCCTATTCGAAAACACTGGCCGAAAAGGAAGCTTGGGAAATCTCCCGGAAGCAGTCACAATGGGATCTTGTTGTGATCAATCCTTCCCTTGTTCTGGGACCCGCCCTGAACAGTTCAGCAGTGACATCCGAAAGCTTTCGGATATTCCGGCAGTTTGGCGACGGCACCCTGAAGATGGGCGTTCCCCGGATCGGATTTGGCGTTGTGGATGTCCGGGATCTTGCCTTGGCCCATTTTCAGGCAGGCTTCACACCGGAGGCAAAAGGACGCCATATTGTATCGGGACACAATACCTGGTTACACGAAATGGCCGAAGCGCTCCTGCCGGAATTCGGCGATCGCTTTCCGCTGCCCAAAAGACTGCTGCCCAAATCGATTGTTTGGTTGGCAGGCCCTTTTATCAACAAAGCGATGACTCGAAAATACGTTTCCCGTAATGTGGGCTATCCTTTCGTTGCCGACAATACAAAAAGCATTCGTTCATTGGGAATCAGCTATCGCCCGCTGGAGGAAACCCTGAGCGATACCTTCCGGCAGTTTGTTGATTGCGCTCTGTTTCATCCGTCGAAAATGTCCTAACGCGTACGCATCTCTTTGTTTCTGCTCTATGAATACCTGCATTTTTTATTTTACAGATACAAAAGCGTATTTCTGGCCTATTATGACAGGGTCAACGCATTTAAATTTGCAGGATTTTTAGCAAAAAGTTATTATCCCAACCAGCTTTAAGTCGTTTAGTTTTAAGGCTAAGTTTTTTAGAGTCTTCTTGTTTAAGCAAGTTTAATGCTATTTTCCTGATGATAGCAAAGTTTTGCGCGGCAAATTTTTCTCTTTTT
>DAIMEA010000559.1:0-2507 GCA_036725585.1 Prolixibacteraceae bacterium
TCTGGCGGATATCCTTTGCCCCGGCATTTATGCCGGGGTTCCTGGAGCAGAACAAGGTGAAATCCCTTCGCGACCTGGAATCTCCATTAATACAAACAATCGAAGTCATTACCATAGAACTTCTATCGCTTTTTAAAGGTATTTTTGACCTTCTTATTTATAAATAATCTTAATAAATTTTAAGCTACTGAAATCTTTTATATTTTTGGCGCAAAATCAGGATTGTTTTGATTACGCTCGATACCATAAAGACAGGGGAGAAAGTTATCGTTAAATGTGTTCTGGGGCGAAGTTCTTTTAAGCGCCGGATCACCGAGATGGGCTTTGTTCGAGGCAAGGAAATTTTCGTTAAAAAAAATGCTCCTTTTAAAGATCCCATTGAATATCAGATCATGGGATACAATATCTCGTTACGGCGCAGCGAGGCAGCCCTCATTGAGGTGGAACCGGTCGATAAAGAGAACGGACAGGAACCCGGATATTTTGGCACCCTTAAGTTTAGCAAGCAAGCAGATCGACCGGCAAACGGATCAAAAAAAATCAGAGTGGTATTTGTCGGGAATCCGAATTCCGGAAAAACTTCATTGTACAATGCCCTGACAGGCCGGCAGGAGCATGTGGGCAATTACCCGGGTGTAACAGTCGATGCCCGGAATGCCCGACTGCCCTTCAAAGGCTACGAATTGGAAATAACCGACCTCCCCGGAACCTATTCGCTTTCGCCCGACTCACCCGATGAATTGTTCGTTCGCGACTACATCCTGAAACAACACCCCGATGTAGTAGTCAACGTAGTAGATGCTTCCAACATGGAACGCAACCTGTACCTGACCTGCCAGCTTATCGATATGGACATCCAGGTAGTGATTGCACTGAACATGTACGACGAATTGCAGAAAAACGGCGATTGCTTCGATCAAAAGCAGTTCTCGACCCTTACCGGGATCCCGCTGGTACCCACCGTTGGCTCCCGGGGTGAAGGCGCCGAAAAATTACGCTCAAAAATCGTGGATGTGGTTGAAAACCGCGATCCCCATATCCGCCACATCCACATAAACTATGGCTCCGAACTGGAACAGTCGATCAACACCATCCAGAAGGTGATCTGGCAGGCAAATAATTACATCCGGGAATATTCGTCACGATACTTCGCCTTGCGTTTGCTCGAAAAAGATGAGCACACCCGGCAGAACATGGCTTATCTCGGGAACTCCGCGCAAATATTTGAATCTGCTCAACGGGAGATTGCCCGATTGGAAAGCCTGATTAACGAAGACACGCAAACCCTGATCACCCAAGCCCGATATGGTTTTATCAACGGCGCATTGAAAGAGACCCTGAAAAAACGGGACGGGAAAGCCAGAGAATCGGTTTCCGACCGGATCGACCGGGTTTTAACGGGAAAGTATACAGGCTTCCCCATTTTTCTCCTTTTTCTCTGGCTCATGTTCCAGGGAACTTTTTCGCTGGGCGCTTATCCGGCCGATTGGATCGACCTGGGTGTTTCCTGGCTGGGAGGCATTTTGAGACAACTGATTCCTGCCGGACCGGCGAGAGATTTGCTGGTTGAAGGAGTTATCAGCGGAGTAGGTGGTGTGTTGGTGTTCCTGCCCAACATTGTCATCCTCTTTTTTTTCATATCCATTATGGAAGACACGGGCTATATGGCACGCGTGGCTTTTATCATGGACAAGCTGATGCACCTGATCGGGCTGCACGGAAAGTCGTTTATTCCGCTCATAATGGGTTTTGGATGCAACGTCCCGGCAATCATGGCCACCCGAACCCTTCAAAACCGAAGCGATCGTATGCTCACCATGCTCATCATCCCCTTCATGTCGTGCAGCGCCCGCCTTCCGGTGTATATTCTCATCGCCGGGGCGATTTTCCCAGGCAAAGCAGGCAGTGTGATTTTTCTGATCTATCTGACCGGCATTGTGATTTCCATTCTGACCGCCCTATTGTTGAAACGTACCCTTTTCAGGGCACAGGAGGCTCCCTTTGTCATGGAACTTCCCCCTTACCGTGTCCCTACCCTGAAATCGACCCTCCGGCATATGTGGAACAAAGCCCGCGAATACCTGAAAAAAATGGCCGGAATCATTCTTTGGGCCTCCATCATTGTTTGGTTCTTGAGTTATTTTCCCCGCGATAACACCAAAAGAGTTGCCAAAGAACGACAACAGAACCGGGTTTCCGGAATCCAGGAAACAGCAAGCGACAACAGGATTATGAACGACCATGTCCTACCTGCTGATACAATCGCTTTCGCTTCCCAAACGCCGGAAGTATGGCAACACGACGAGCAACAGAATCCGTCGTATCTGGAACAATTGGGCAGGGTGATCGAACCCGTGCTCCGTCCCATTGGCTTCGACTGGAAAATTGGGGTCAGTTTGCTTTCCGGCATAGTGGCCAAGGAAATTGTGGTGAGCACACTGGGGGTTCTGTATGCCGGCGACGATGACCGGTCGTTGCGAAGTGCCCTGCAAAGCCAGGTTCACCGT
>DAIMEA010000560.1:0-2501 GCA_036725585.1 Prolixibacteraceae bacterium
GTTGAGGAAACATTTGGGAAAGCCGAACCCCTGATGGTCATTCTGGAAAGCGACGACGTTCTGAATCCCGAAACACTGAGCCGTATCGAAGCCCTAAGTTCGGGATTTACCGAAATGAAGTACTTCGACAAGGTTATTTCTTTATTTGAAATAAAAACCATTTCCGGTGATGATGGTTTTATGCTGGTCGATCCGCTCATTGGGTACATACCCGATTCGGAAGAAGAAAAGGAGGCATTGAGGGATCGGATCCGAAACAACGAATTTGCCTATGGGGTTACGGTATCCGAAGACTTTCGGTACAGCCTTATTTTACTGAATGTTTCGAAAGGAGTCGATGATAGTGAGTTGATGGAAGCGGTTACGAACCTGCTGAAAAAATATCCGGGGAAAGAAAAAACCTACATCAATGGCTTACCTTATCTTCGCTACGATACAAACCGAAAAATTACCCGCGATCTGAGCATACTTCTTCCCCTTGGTCTGTTGGTAATGATTCTATTTTTGCTGCTATCCTTTCGGGAGTTTCGGGGCGTATGGCTGCCGGTAAGTGTTGTCATTGTATCCACGGCTGTATCGATGGCCCTGCTGCCCCTGTTGAAGTGGGATCTCAGCCTGATCGGGGTACTGATCCCCATCATGATGATCGCAATTGCCAATAACTACGGGGTCCATTTTGTGGCCCGGTACCAGGAACTGAATGCCCGGCAAGCGACCTGGGGAATGCACCTGATTGTGATCCGGTCCCTTCAGCATCTGAAAAAACCGATTATTCTCACAGGTTTGACTACCATAGTGGGCATTCTGGGGCTGATTACCCACCTGATGATTCCTGCCCGCCAGATGGGACTGATCAGTGCCCTTGGGGTAGGCTTTGCACTCGTGCTCAGTTTAACGTTCATCCCCGCTTTTTTATCAACCCTGAAGAAAGGAAAAATCCATTCGGAATATTCGGAACAGAGAACCCCGGGTTTTGCCTCCTTATTATCGCGTCTTTCCGATCGGATTGTTCGGTATCCCCGTTGGGTGATCGCTGTATTCCTGACTCTTCTGATCATTGCCGGTTCGGGCATTTCCCTTCTGAAAACGGCATCAAACAACGATAAAGTATTGCCTGCCCGCCATCCGTACAATCAATCCATTTCGATCGCGAATGAACACTTTGGAGGGACCCGTTTTCTATCGGTTCTTTTCGAAGGCGATTTGCAGGATCCGGAACTGCTCGGGCGTTTGTCGTATTACGAACAGGAACTGAAAAAAATGCCCGAAACGGGCAGTGTCACTTCTCTGGCTACAGTGGTCCGGATCATGAGCCGGGCCTTTCATGAAAATGGAAGCGAGGAGTACAACCAAATCCCAAATACACACGAAGCCATTGCCCAGTATCTTTTGCTTTATTCGATGAGCGGCGATCCCGATGACTTCGAGAACCTGGCCAACTTTGATTACACAAAGGGTATACTGAATATTCAGTTTCAGGCCAATGATATGAAAACCCTCGACCGGGTGATCGAAGCAACAGACCAACTTACCCGGGAAGATCCTGCACGGAAAGTACTATCGGGATTCAGCCTCACCGACCGGGAAATGGCCCGTTCCATAACCACGGGACAAATATATTCCCTGATTTTTGCCATGGTCTCCATTTTTCTGCTTCTTAGCCTCATATTCAAAAGCATAACAGCAGGCGCCATCGGATCCATCCCCTTAATCTTTTCAGTTGTCGGCACGTTCGGAATGATGGGAATCCTCCGCATTGAGTTAAATCTGGTCACGGCACTGCTGTCTTCCATTTCGATTGGCGTCGGAGTCGATTATACCATTCACCTGTTCTGGAGACTGAAATCTGAACTACAGATGGGAGCATCGTATCCCAAGGCTATCCACACCTCGCTGAAAAATACCGGCCGGGGCATTGTGATCAATGCCTTTTCGGTGATTCTGGGTTTCTCGGTTCTCTATTTTTCTGCTTTTCCCTATTTAAAAATGTTTGCCACACTGATCATCTTGTCCCTGATGCTTTGCCTGATGGCCGCTTTGATCCTGATCCCGGCGCTCTGCCTGATCATCCGGCCGTCGTTTTTGTTGCAAAAGGACGGAATCGTCCCGGACTTGCACCGCACACGCCCTGGAAAAATCGTTCCGGGCAGGAGGGGTACTTGGCATTTAAAAAAGAAAAAATCCATAATAATCGATCATAAAATCCTGGAAAAATAAAAAATATGAAAAAAATACGGCATTTGTTCCTGGTCATGCTTCTTATTTTCAGCCTGAATTTGAATGCGCAGGATGCAAAAACAATCAGCAAAAAAGCAGAAGAAGCCATTCAGATCCAATCGATGGAAATGGTGTCGACTCTGAAGATTTACAATGCGAAAGGCGATGAGCGGTTGCGGACACTTACCACGGCAACCCGTAAATTTGGCGAAGTAAGCAAAACCCTGATCCGTTTTATCGAGCCAGCCGATATTAAAGGAACCACACTGCTTATTTTTGATTAC
>DAIMEA010000561.1:0-2495 GCA_036725585.1 Prolixibacteraceae bacterium
CCGAATAATAATAAATTGTGTAGGTACCCGGCCAGAGGTAGTTGAATTCAAATTCTCCGGTATAACTGGTTGTTGCGTCTTCGCCGATGGTCGTTTTGTCGCCAAAAAGGAGAAACACATCTTCATCCTTGGCCGGCATGGGCTCGTCGAAAACAAGCTGGGAAAAGTCGTCGTTGTAGTAATAAATCCACAAATTGCCTTTAATATGGCTGTTCCCACCTATGCCTTCTGGTTGAGAGCACGATAGAAGAAAAACAAGACCCGAAAGGCCCAGAAAAAATGCAAAAAGAGCTTTCATTACCGGTTTTATATAAAATTATTAATAGATGCTTAACTTCTTTTTCGCCCCGATGCTAATGAATATTTTTTTGTTAAAAAACAAAAAGGACTCCATTAACAGTTTTTTAACAAGCCACGAATTTAATGGATATATTTTAGATGTTCAAAAGTTGATGAATTTATTTATTCGGATGAAGGAAACGAACATGTTTGCAGAAAAACACAAACACGCATGAATAAACCTCAACTGGTTTCCATTCGGACGAATCGAAGATCAACGAAGTTAAATTTTGTAAAAAGAGCAACCTTTCGATCCAAAAGATATACAGTATGTTAAAAGTTTTTATTCGAATGAAACGAGCCATGAAGCATACCGCACAAACAAGGATGATTACCCCGATAGCTTCGGGGTGGCGAGTTCCATGAAATACCCAAAAAATTAAAATATAATCGAATGAAAAAGTACTTATTGTCGGGATGAGCAACAAGGTTTTTTTGATTTTTGAAAAGAAAAGCAAGTGCCGGGTGAAAAATTCTTATCTTTAAAATTCATTACTGTCCGGTTAAAAGGAAAAGAGTGAGTAGATTGCTTCTCCGCCAGCTGGCGGATCGCAATCTGTTGTTTTAACAAGGCAGTAGTGTTTAAAATTTTTAAAAATGACTTTCATGAACCGACTCATCCTTTTTCTTTTTTCTGCATTCTGTTTGCTCCCGCTGCAAATGAGTGCCCAGTACCCGAATCAAATGATCCCTTCTTTTTCCGATGAAATGGCATCTCGTTTTGGACAGTTGGCCTATTCCTGCATTGGGAATGAGTATCCCAACGAAATAAGTCATTTGCTCAACTCTGAAGCGGATATTGCCACGCCGGCTCAATTACATCCCGCGTTTTATGGCTGTTTGAACTGGCATTCTTCGGTACATGGGCATTGGTTGTTGGTAAAAATCCTTCAGGTTTTTCCTGACTTGCCAGAACGGGATGAAATTGTTGCCGTACTTGACAAAAATCTGAGCGAGGCAAACATTCAGGCCGAGGTCGCCTACTTTAAGGCCGAAAATCGATCCGGTTTTGAACGCCCCTATGGATGGGCATGGTTGCTGAAATTGGCATCCGAATTGGCCAACTCCCAGGATTCGCTTCAGCAGAAATGGTTCAGGGCCTTGCTTCCCCTTGCCGAAAAAATGAAAAGTAATTACTACGATTACCTTCCGGGGCTTTATTATCCGATTCGGCGGGGGGTACATGAAAACACGGCTTTCGGAATTGCTTTTGCGCTCGATTATGCAAAAGCAACGGATGATAAGACATTTGAGTCGTTTCTGAAAGAACGGGCGCGTTTTTATTTTTTTAACGACCATTCCATTCCTGCTTCCTGGGAACCTGAGGGGGAAGATTTTCTTTCCCCTTCGCTCATCGAGGCCGATCTGATGCGCCGGGTTCTTTCGCGCGAGGAATTTGTTCATTGGTTTAAAAATTTTATGCCCGAAGTTCCTTTTTCTCTTACGTATCCTGCGGTAGTGGCAGACCGGCAGGATCCGAAGGGCGTTCACCTCGATGGTTTGAACCTGAGTAGGGCGTGGTGTATGTTCGAATTGGCCAAAGCGCTGCCCGATGACTCACAAACGCACCGCGATTTATGGCAGGCAGGTTATCGACATGCTGCCGAAGCGCTCCCCAATGTTTTATCCGATAACTACATGGGAACACACTGGTTGGCTACTTTTGCCGTTTATATGTACCTGTCGCTGGCCGATGTAAAACAGTAATTCTCTTTCTCTGTTTTTGACAAATGAAACGGGAAAAGTATCTTTGTGCCTGATTGAAAAATAGGTGGGGACTTCTTTCCGCTTTCCGTCCGAAGGAACGACTGCTTACTGTTTTCGTTAATTATAGATTTCATTGGTGTGGCAAAGGAAATTGAACGAAAATTTTTGGTCGATCCCGAACTGTGGGTACCGCAGGGAAGGGGCATGAAAATCATTCAGGGGTATCTGACGATCGATCCCGATAAGGTAATCCGTGTACGGATTACCGACAACCATGCATTTCTGACCATAAAATCGAGCCCAAACGGTATCGAACGCGATGAGTACGAATACGAAATTCCTCTTGCCGATGCACGCGAATTACTTCCAAAATGTGGGGGCTTCCTGATTGAAAAAGTACGCTACCACGAAAAATTTGCGGACAAGATATGGGAAATTGATGTGTTTCA
>DAIMEA010000562.1:0-2492 GCA_036725585.1 Prolixibacteraceae bacterium
AAGATGAGCGATCCGCAGTGGCTCGAATCGACCTGGAAGACCATTTCAGGCCAGTTACATGTCGACAAAATATACCTGGAAACGCATCGTGACCTTCGGATTGTCGACCGGGAAACGCTTGAGAAAGCCATTGCGTTTTTCCGGTCCAAGGGTTTGGAAATCGCGGGGGGGATTACCTATACCATCGACGAAGGCAACCAGTTTCAGACATACTGCTATACCGATCCCGAAATCAGGACAAAAGCAAAGGAAGTCATCGAATATACCGCCTCCTTTTTCGATGAAATAATCCTCGACGATTTCTTTTTCACCAGTTGCAAATGCGATCTGTGCGTGGCGGCAAAAGGCGACCGGAGCTGGACCGATTACCGGCTGGAACTGATGGCCAATGCTGCCCGGGACCTGATCATTCAGCCTGCGAAAAAAGTGAATCCAAACGTTAAGGTGGTCATTAAATACCCCAACTGGTACGATCATTTTCACGGACTGGGCTTCAACCTCGATGCCGGACCGAAACAATTCGACGGTGTGTACACCGGAACCGAAACCCGCGATGCAGTTTACAGCAACCAGCATCTGCAGCCGTACCTGGGTTACCTGATATTTCGCTATTTTCATAACCTGAAACCCGGGAAAAACGGCGGCGGATGGGTCGATACGGGCGGGATGCGCCATTACGACCGGTATGCCGAGCAACTCTGGCTGACTATGTTGGCCAAAGCCCCTGAAATCACCCTCTTCGATTACCGGCAGATGCTATACCCTCTGAACAAACGTTGGGAACCAGCCTGGAAAGATCAGCCGGTAAGTTTCGATTATACGAATTTTCTGCCGGTCGACTCGGCGGCTACCATAGCCAAAGCAGCCAGCCACTCACTGTTGCATATCGACAAAATGGTTGCGAAACTGGGTAATCCTGTTGGGATAAAGAGCTACAAACCCTTTCACTCGCAGGGCGAGGATTTTCTTCAGAATTACCTTGGGATGATTGGTATCCCTGTCGACCTGGTGCCTGAATTCCCTGCCGGCGATCCGATTATTATCCTGACCGAGCAGGCCAAAAAGGATCCCGCGATTGTGGAAAAAATAGAAAAACGCCTTCGGGAAGGAAAGGATGTTCTGATCACTTCGGGATTGTTGCAGGCCTTACAGGATAGGGGCATTCGGAACATTGTCGATTTGGAGTACACCCCGAGAAAATCGGAAGTAAAGGATTTTTTGCTGGGTCGATCGTTGGTGGAAGGCCATACGCCCATGATCATTCCCCAGATACAATATCAGACAAACGATTCGTGGGAGATCGTTTCGGGCATGGACAGCGGGCTGGGCTGGCCTTTCCTGCACCAGGGGAAATATGCCAATGCCACGCTTTATGTGCTCACCATACCTGAAAATTTTGCCGATTTGTATAACCTGCCTGTGGAAGTTCTTCATTCCATCCGAAATATTTTATTGAAAGAACAACCGGTTTTGCTGGAAGGCCCATCCGGGGTATCTCTGTTTCTATACGATAACCAAACTATTGTACTACACTCTTTTAACGACGAAGCTGTAACCATGAAGCTGGTTGCCGGGGAGGGAACCGGAAGCCTTTCTGACCTGGAAACCGGCAGCATATTAAAGTTCGAAAAGCGGGAAGCTGTCCGGTTCTGGGGGAGGACCTACAGCCCCGAAAAACATGTATTCACCGTTACTTTGCCCCCGCATTCGTTTAAAGCACTTAGAATCGATTAACAGGGCCTTTAACAGCTTTTGACAGTTTTGCGCAATCATGCGGATATTGTGGGTTGCCGGAACCGAGCCAGCCTGAGCGATAATAATTCATGCACTGAATTTGAATTATGCACCCGATGGGACTTTGACGTTCCAAAGTCAAAGATGTTTATGTTGGACTTAGAAAGTCCAACTCCCTTTGCTGCATAAATAGAAATAATCAAGTTTGCTTCTCTTCTGTAGCTCCTGATTTTGAAGGGATACTGTACGGGAATTCGAACAGATAGAACTGTCTGTCCGGCTGCTTTAAAGGCACGAGCTTGTATCGAACGGAAAAGTAGCCCGTTGTATTCATCATCGGGGCACAGAATATTTTGTTGCCCCGCATGAAATTTTTGTGCCCAGGCTCCCTGTCATCGCCGCATTATGCCCATAAATTTTGGGTAAAGAACTACCGATGACTCGTTTCTTGTACCTGAATGCAAAAAAATAGAGGTTGACCCACCCGGGACAACCTCTATTTGTATGATCTTTTCCGATAGTTTACAAACTGTTTCCGAAATCCTGTTTGAATTTGGCAAGCAGTTTTTCGGGCCAGTTGCTGGTAGCTTCCAGACGGCCGTTGAAAAAGCGCAGTACGGCAGGTTCTTCCACAAAGCGTAAACCGCCCACAAGGTCGCGGTTTTCATACAACCAGTGAACCCGGTCGACCACAAACATGGTTTGTGAAAGGGTGAATACCCTGCGGGGAAAGGCCAGGCGGAGCAATTCCACGTCGG
>DAIMEA010000563.1:0-2487 GCA_036725585.1 Prolixibacteraceae bacterium
GGAGCCGGTAAGTCCCTCAAGGGTAACAGGCAGACCGGCGGTAAGGCCGAATTTTTTGAGGCCTTTAGGCAGTACTTTTTCCTGGTATTCGGGACTTTGTGCCCGGAACAAACCTTCGGAAGGTACGGATACAATTCGGCATTTGACTCCTTCTTTTTCAAGCATTTCGGCACCGGAAACCAACGTGCTCACTTCCGATCCGCTGGCCAGCAAAACGACATCCGGTTTTCCTTCGCTTTCTTTGAGGATGTAGGCGCCCTTTTCAGCTCCAAGCGCTGTTTCGTATGAGGTAACATCTTTAATTCCCTGACGCGAAAGCAACAAAGCGCTGGGTGTTTGGGTGTTTTCCATGGCCATTTTCCAGCAAACTGTTGTTTCATTGGCGTCGGCCGGGCGCAACACAAGCATGGAATTTTGGTGTTTGTGGTTTTGGAGTTTCTCCATCAGGCGGATCTGTGCTTCCTGTTCCACTGGCTGGTGGGTGGGGCCGTCTTCGCCAACACGGAATGCATCGTGGGTCCAGATGTATTTCACCGGTAACTGCATCAGGGCCGCCATTCGGACGGCAGGTTTCATGTAATCGCTGAAAACAAAGAAGGTACCGCAAGCCGGAATAAGGCCGCCATGGAGCGCCATGCCGTTCATGATGCAGGCCATGGTCAGTTCGCTAACGCCAGCCTGTAGGAAATTACCCGAAAAGTCGCCTTTTGTGAAGGCTTTGGTTTTTTTGAGGAAGCCGTCGGTTTTGTCCGAATTCGACAGGTCGGCCGAGGCTACAACCATGTTTGCAACCTGTTCGGCATAGACGGAGAGAACGGCAGCCGATGCAGCACGGGTGGCCTGTCCGGGCTTTTGTCCCATGCTCTTGTAATCGATCGAGGGAGCTTTCCCCGAAAAGAAGGCCTTCAGTTTTGCAGCAAGTTCGGGGTTTTTGGCTTCCCATTCATACTGTTCTGCCTTTTTTTGAGCAGCAGCCTTGATCAGTTCGTCTTGCCTTTTGGCATACATTTCTTTAACCTCGGGGAAGATGGTGAACGGATTTTCGGGGTCGCCGCCCAGGTTGGCGATGGTTTTGGCAAACGAGGCGCCCGCTTCTCCCAGGGGCATGCCATGGGTGGCGCACTGACGTTCGTAGCTGCTGCCATCGTCTTTCACAGCGCCTTTGCCCATGATGGTTTTCCCGATGATCAGGGTGGGCCGTTCTTTTTCGGCCTGTGCCTTTTTGAGGGTGTTCCTGATTTGGTCGGGAGCGTTCCCGTCGATGGTCATCACATTCCATCCCCAGGCTTCGTATTTTTGTGCCGTATTTTCGGAGGTAACAGCGTGGGTTTCGGTCGATAGCTGTATGTCGTTTGAATCGTAAAACATAATCAGGTTGCTCAGCCCAAGATGACCGGCCAGACGGCCTGCTCCCTGGGATATTTCTTCCTGAACGCCCCCGTCGGATATAAACGTATAGGTCTTATGCTCCATCCATTCTCCAAAACGGGCGACCAAAAAACGTTCGGCAATTGCTGCACCCACAGCCATTACATGTCCCTGTCCCAACGGCCCTGAAGTATTTTCAACGCCCCGTTCAACATCTACTTCGGGGTGTCCCGGAGTTACGCTGCCCCATTGACGGAATTGGGAACAATCGTCCATGCTGTACTTCCCAATCAAAGCCAGCTGTGCATAAAGCATCGGCGACATGTGGCCCGGATCGAGAAAGAAACGATCGCGGTTCATCCACTTCATGTCCGAGGGATCGTACTGTAAAAATTCGCTGTACAAGATGTTCATAAAATCGGCACCGCCCATAGCTCCGCCGGGATGCCCCGATTTGGCCTTCTCGACCATGGCAGCGGCCAGGATTCGGATGTTGTCGGCCGCTTTGTTAACAATTGCGTTGTTCATTATTTGCATGCTTAATGGTTATGATCAAACTATTAAATGAAAATGATCGGTTTGAAAAATGGAAAGCAAAGATAAAACTATTCTTCTTCCAAAAAAAGCTTATGCAAACCTTTGCATTGTTTTTAGAAATAATGAACCGGAAGAACAACCGCCAGGTCGTCGTTCCCTAAATCGAAGCAAAAGGAATCGAAATCGGGTTTCCGGAAATGGCGAAATTCGAGATTGGAAAACGCAAAACCTTCCGAAGGGACAAAGAACCGATAATCGAGGCGGCCGTTTCGGTTCGTATCGTCGATCAGGGCAATGGCATAACGGCCGGGTTCCAAACCGGAAAGAGTAACCCGGAGTTTTCCGCCGGTTATGTTGTCCTTTTCCAGTATTTGTGTCCGATCGGGGATTTCTTTGGCATAGCTCTCCGGATGCGTATAAAAAGTCAGCACAATTACGCCTTCGTGTGTTTTGAGCCCGGTTATTTCGAGCATCAGGTTCTGACAGTTTCCTTTTGATGCCAGAATCAGCAGGTAAAAAAATAGGAAAATGAAGCAGCGCATTGCCATCCGTTTTTCAATTCATCCATTTAATACCGGGGAG
>DAIMEA010000564.1:0-2471 GCA_036725585.1 Prolixibacteraceae bacterium
ACGGGGATTCCGAAGCACGTGCAGGGTAAAAAGCTGCAGGGCTTCGTCCTCCGATAAAGCACTGACCCCGGATATTCCCCTTTCGGCGAAATACTTCTGAAAAGCTTCGTCGTTGGGAACAAACAGGGTGAAAAGTTGTTTCGTGATGGGCTCGGTATATCCGGCCTTATCCATCAATTCGAGAAAAATGGTGTAATTCCCATTATCCTCAAGGGTTTCAATACTTGACCCCCCAAGCCATGACGGATCTTCAAACCTTCCTTTATTATCAACACAACTGAAAAAAAGGAAAAGCAGAAAAAACACAAGAATTTTCCTTGCGAAGATTTTAATCAAATTGTTCATAAGCAGTTAGATTCTTTAATGTCTCATTGTAGGAATTATCTTCATTCCCAATGATGCAAATATTAACATTTTTTTGCTTTTTTTCAGGATTTGGGGGAAAAAATCTTTGGAACGAAAATGCTGGCGCCCATGAAAAGAGCATCGTAGAATATGTTAATTGATTTCTATCTTTGCGGAAGATTCTATCGCCATATACACAATGGATAATGAAAGGTTGGAAAAGAAAATCCCGAATGCCCAATTATTGCAGCCTCTTCGATAAATCAGGCCGCTTCCCCCGGGTCGTCATCCTGTTTTTTTGCTGCATGCCGTTCTTTTCCTGTGAAAGGGAATCCCTGACGCCTGTCGATGAAATCCATTATACCGACATCGTCCCCGACAAAGAATTCCACACTGTTCGTTCCTTTTCTCCTTCTTTGGTAAGTGTGTTCTCTTGTTCCGATATCCCCGAACCCGCTGATTCGTCGGTCACCTTCGATCTCGATATAAATAACGATTCAATTTCCGACTTTCGGATTAATGCATCCCATCGTGCATACACCGACGGATACTGTGGCCATTGTTCCGTTTTCACCTACAATATTTATATTGAAGGATGTACCGATCAGGACTCAATAGCCTGTACGGAACAGATATGGATTGCCCGATTATTCAACTCAGGAGACAGCATACAGGCAAAGAATACCTGGAGTCCCCGGGCTGAACTGGTTCTGCTTGAGGGTTGTGCACTGCCCTTTCAAACCGATTTTGACCGGGGATATATAGGCGTAAAAACCGGATCATTGTATGGGTACATTCATGTGGAAAAAATGCCCTTCCATGGGATCCGCATCCTGGAATTTGGATTCAATGCAAGCGAAAACCGGTCCATCGTGTGTGGCCAACAATGAAATTCCTTTTAACCGGACAGTAATGATTTTTTTATTACATTGCGCCCTTGCTTGTGTGCATGTTCAATTAAATTTTTCAACTTTCTTTGAAATATCATTTTTGCTGCTTTGGGGTATCGATTCTGCCACCTGAGCCAGGTGATTTCATAAGAGCTATTTTTTTAGGGAATGAAAACGAATTACATGAATTACAAAAGGATGTTTATCCTTTCCTTTTGCTTATTATCCTTTCATCTCATTTATGCCCAGAATGTCCGAATCAACGAATTCATGGCATTGAACCAAACCGTTTTAGCGGACGAAGATGGTGAATATTCCGACTGGATTGAACTATACAATCCGGGACAAACAACGATTAATCTCGAAGGCTGGAGTTTAAGCGACGACCGGGATGAACCGAAGAAATGGATTTTCCCGGATGTTACCATCGCTTCGGATTCCTATTTATTGGTTTTTGCCTCGGGAAAGAACAAGACGGATGCAGAAACGGAACTGCACACCAATTTTAAGCTGAGCGGTTCGGGAGAATACCTTGCCTTATTCCAGCCATCGGGGCAGGCAACAACAGCGTTTGATCCGGCTTTTCCAGCTCAGACCGATGATTCCTCTTTTGGTTTTTTCCAGGATACCTACATTGAATTCAGCTTACCCACCCCTGGCAGAGATAACAGCCAATCGGGCGGGACGGTACTGCCTCCGCCGGCTTTCAGCATAAAACATGGTTTGTATCATTCGCCTTTCAGCCTGGTCCTGTCGTCCGAAATAAGTGGGGCTAAAATATATTATACAACCGATGGGAGCGCTCCGGGAATCAACAGAGGTACCCTGTATACGAACCAGTTATACATCAACAAAACATCGGTAATCCGGGCTGTTGTGCTTCTGAATAACCAGAAAACCAGCGAAGTAAGCACACAGTCGTATATTTTTCCGAACGATATCATCCGACAGAACAACAGCCCCGAAGGATATCCGGCCGAATGGGGCCCCTACACCGCCATTCCCGGAAATGCCATTGCCGATTATGAGATGGATCCGGAAATGATGGGGGTGGGAAATTTTGCCAATACCGTGAAAGAAGCTTTGCTGGATATTCCCACTATATCGCTGGTTACGGATAAAGACCACATTTTTTCGCATTCGCTCGATCCCGATGAAGGAGGGATCTATATTTATCCGGGTGCCACAGGCGATGAAACCGGGCTGGGTTGGGAACGCCCGGTTTCGTTCGAATAT
>DAIMEA010000565.1:0-2458 GCA_036725585.1 Prolixibacteraceae bacterium
CGAGGTGGGAAGGATTGGGCAAAAGGCTAAGCCGCACCTTTGCGCCTGAATCGGTCTGGATTTCGTTCTCGTAGCCCAAATGATATTTTACATCCCCGAGTGAGATCGCTCCTTCATATGACTTTCCGAAAAATTCGCGGAAAATTTGCGCATAGGACTTTTGCATGATATTGGCCAACACATTCAAACGCCCGCGATGGGCCATACCGAAAACAAATTCATGAATCCCCGTTTCGGCTCCTTTTTCGATAAGGGCATCGAGTGCAGGAATGGTCGTTTCCGATCCTTCGAGGGAAAATCGCTTCTGACCCACGAATTTTTTATGGATGAACGCTTCGAAGCCAACGGCCTGTTTCAGGTGGTCCCAAATATGGATGCGTTGTTCTTTGGAATATTCTTCCCGGTTCCGGCTGCTTTCCATTTTTTGTTGCAGCCATTGTACCCGGTCGGGTGTGCGCATATAAACAAATTCGGCTCCTACCGATTCGCAGTAAGTATCCTGCAAGTGATGCACAATCTGGCGAAGTGTGGAAGGGCCAAGGCCGATTTCAGAGCCGGCTTCAAAAACAGTGTCCCAATCCTTTTCGTTCAGACCGAAATGTTCAATATCAAGTGTCGGGCTGTATTTTCTTCGCGATCGAACCGGATTGGTGCGGGTGAACAGATGTCCCCGTTGCCGGTACCCCTGGATCAGATTAAGAATTTTAAATTCTTTATCGAGCTGAATGCAGGGTTTACCTGTTGCTTTAGCTCCGGCCGGAATCGGGTTTGCGAACTCAAATCCCCGGAAAAAATGAACCCAGCTTTCATCAACGGCATCGGGATTTTGCCGATATGTTTGGTACAAGGCCTCCAAAGCAGAAGGATCGACATGGTCGGCAGGCGAATCATTTTGTGTCATTTCCAATATCTTTTTCCGGTTGTTATGTGTTTATTGTATCATAAACAGTTATTCGGGAAAAAGGATTACGGGATATGCAAAAAAAAAGAGGTTTTCGAACAATCGTTATTGAATCCTGAAAAATTGAATGATTTTTTTGAGCTGATCCGACTGGTTGATCAACTCCATCGAACTGGCCGATAACTCTTCGGATGTGACTGAATTTTGCTGGGAAATGTTGTTTAGCTCAAGAATGGCATTATTGATCTGCTGTGCGCCCTGGCTTTGTTCGTTGCTGGCAATACTGATCTGTTGAACCAATTCGGATGTTTTCTGTATTTCGGGGGAAAGGTGATAGACCAATTCGCCTGCCTGGCTGTTCAAACGTTGATTGATTTGCAGACTGTTGTTTATCTCATTGGCAGCCTGCTTGCTGATTTCGGCCAGTTTTCGCACTTCCAGGGCAACAACGGCAAAGCCACGACCGGCCTCACCGGCCCGTGCCGCTTCGACTGCCGCATTCAATGCCAGGATGTTGGTTTGGTAAGCTATATCGTTGATAATGCCAATTTTCTCGATCATTTCCTGGTTCGAATCCAGGGTTTTTTGGGCTACTTCGACAATTTGCCCAAAGGTTTGGCTGGCATGTGTGGCAATTTGGTTCGATTGGCCGGCATGGTCGGAATTATGTTGGATGGTAGCCAGCATTTCTTCCATCGAACTGGATATTTCTTCAACGGAGGCTGCCTGCGACGAAGCCCCCAGGGCTAAATCCTGTGCTGCCATATTTAAGTGATTTCCGGCGGTTTGGACACTCCGGGTCGAATCGTTCAGTTGTCCGATTAATTCCCTGAGTTGCTTTGAGTGTTGGGCAAGAATTCGGTTTAATTCGCCCAGCTCGTCGTTCGATCCGATAAAGCGCTGGTTAATCGATATATTCAGGTTTCCCTTCGAGAGCTGTGTCAACTTCTCGATCGATTCCTTCAGAGGGCGACGGATGATCCGGACAATGTAATAAAACATACCGATGGTAATTCCCATTCCGAGCGGAAGAGTAACCCAGGTGGGAAAGAGATCCGGCAATACATTGTTCAGTTCACCCAGGGTGTCGGCCATAATCAGACTGATGACCCACAATGCGGAAATTTTTAAAAGAATCGATTTTTTGAAGAAAAGCCGTAAGATAACGATGGCAACAGGTATCCCCACAATAGCCGTGGAAAATACATCGAGAAATTCCTGAAAACTCATATAGCCAGTATAAAAAATTCCAAACCGGGACAAAGATAGCGCAAAATACCGGAGCAAAAAACCTACAGGCTTTTTTTATTGGACCGGGAGTTCCTTTTGATCGGGCGGACCGGAATTCCCTTTGCGAAGATTATCGAGGTTTGGCAGCCGTTCCCTTATTTCAGAACGGGGGAGCTGGGTGGGCAGGGTCGCATCATCCTTATTCCGGAAAATGTCGTATTTGTTAACCGGCCGCTCATTATTCCTCCAGTTAAAACCCTCCAGCCGGCTATCGGGGGGCAGAACCTGATCGAGGGGATTCATAACGCCGGTGGGCGAAGTCAGGAA
>DAIMEA010000566.1:0-2432 GCA_036725585.1 Prolixibacteraceae bacterium
ACGGAACAACAGCCCTGAACATGCTTGCCCTGTTGGCCGGGGCAAACATCCTCAGAGTACACGATGTTGCACCTGCAATGGAGGCCATTGCCCTTTATTCACGTTTAAAAAACTTCGCATCATGAATGGATTTATCGCCCTTCGTTTTCTCGACATCATCGACATTTTGCTGGTTGCCTTTCTGATTTACCAACTTTATATGCTGATTCGCGGTACGGCTGCATTTAATATCGTTCTGGGCATTTTCTTTTTTTACATTGTCTGGATCATTGTGCAGGCCCTGAACATGGAAATGATGGGCAAAATCCTGGGCCAGGTAATGGGTGTGGGGGTACTGGCGCTGATCGTTGTTTTTCAGCAGGAAATCAGAAAGTTGTTCCTTTTGCTGGGAACACGTTACAACCTGAACAAAACTTTTTCGCTCGAATCGCTTTTTTCGCGCGATAAAACGGAACAGGAGGAATTGCCCATCAAAGAAATTGTCCGCAGTTGCGAAGACATGGCACGGACCAAGACCGGGGCGCTAATTGTTTTGGTGAACAAAACCGAACTGAAGGAATACGTCGATACAGGTGAAGTGATCAATTCACGGGTTTCGGATGCTTTGCTGCAAACCCTTTTTTTTAAAAATTCACCACTACATGACGGAGCTGTTATCATCAATAAAGGGAAAATTGTGGCAGCCCGGTGTGTGCTTCCTATTAGCAATAAACGACTCAAAAACGCCGAACTGGGTTTGCGCCACCGGGCGGCCCTGGGCATATCGCAGGTAACCGACGCCCAGGCCATTGTGGTTTCGGAAGAAACCGGGAAAATGGCCTATGCCTTCAACGGAACCTTACACGAAAACATGAACCCGATCAATCTGATCCGGATCATCGAAAAAGTGTGCGAAACCAACAAATAATGGAACTACTCATCGAATTTGGAAAAAAGACGTTGCTCGAACTGGGCGCTTTCCGATTGTCGGTTGCACAGGCATGCATCTTTTTGCTTGGACTGATTCTTCTTTTCTTCCTACAGAGCCTGATTTTTCGTATTTGGAAAAAAAATGAAGCACTGAAACAACTCAGCCCCAAACTCCATCGTTTTCTCCGCCGCTTAACATCCTATCTCCTTTGGCTAATCGGGCTCATTATTTTGCTTCGACTGGTGAAAGTCGATACACAGGTATTTTTTTCCTTTGCCCTTTTGAAAAGCGAAAAGTTCACACTTACGGTGATGACTCTGTTTGTATTGCTGGTGATTTTCCTTTTTATCCGGATCATGATTCTTTTTGTTGAGTACCTCATCAGCCGGAAAATTGTGAAAAATGAACTGGATGAAGGTAAGGGCCATTCCATGATGCAAATTGCCCGTTACCTGATTTGGATTTTTGGAATCCTTTTGGCCATAGGGGCGATTGGTTTGAAACTGACCTTTATTATCGCTTCGGTATCCGCACTGTTGATTGGTGTGGGTTTTGGCCTGCAAAATATCTTCAACGATTTTTTCTCCGGAATTATTCTCTTATTCGATCGTTCGATTAAAGTGCGCGATGTTGTTCAAGTAGGCGACATTGTTGGCGAAGTGGAGGAAATTGGTATCCGGACCACAAAAATCATCGACCGGAACAACATAATGCTCATTATTCCTAACTCCAAGTTCACCGAGGATACGATCATTAACTGGAGTCATCACGACCAGAAAAGTCGATTTAGTGTTTCTGTTGGCGTTGCTTATGGATCGGATGTGCAAAAAGTAGAAACCCTGTTACTCGAATGTGCCAACGAAACCCCGGATGTTGAAAAAAAACCGATTTCCTTTGTGCGCTTTGAGAATTTTGGTAGTTCATCTCTTGACTTTAGTCTGTTTTTCTGGACCTACAAAACTTTCCGTGTGGAAAATACCAAAAGCCGGCTTCGTTTTTTAATCGATCAAAAATTCAGGGCAAGCAACATTGTGATTCCTTTTCCCCAACACGATTTGCACATTAAAAGCGATTTCAGGAACAAAACGTAAAACAAGTTGACGTGTATCAGGAATTCATTCAGTTTATTCGACAGAAAGGTCTTTTTACCACCGGGCAGCGCTTGTTGCTGGGGGTGAGCGGAGGCCCCGACTCGGTTGTTCTGCTCCATCTGATTGCCCGTACGGGAAATCCTTTTGCCATTGCCCACTGCAATTTTAACCTCAGGGGAGCCGATTCGGATGCCGACGAGCATTTTGTCCAACGCCTGGCCGACGATTATGGCGTGGCATGCTTTCTTAGTTCCTTCCCCACCCGCGAATATGCCGCCGGGAAAGGGATATCGATCGAAATGGCTGCCCGCGAACTGCGATACGAATGGTTTGAAAAAATCCGACGGGAAAATGGCTTCAACTGCATTGCTGTGGGCCATCACCTCGACGATGTGCTCGAAACGTTTATGCTAAACCTTACGCGCGAAACC
>DAIMEA010000567.1:0-2416 GCA_036725585.1 Prolixibacteraceae bacterium
AGCGATGCCGGTGTGGGAGCTTTGGCCGCCCGCGCGGCTGTATCAGGCGCCTTTCTGAACGTACGGATCAACGCCAAAGGATATTCCGACAAAAACTTGGCAGCCCGCCTTCTCGACGAAGGAAAACAAATCGAACAAAGCGCGCTTCAGGCCGAAGCAGAAATCCTGAAAAGGGTATCCATACAGATAGATGCCGAATAATGAGGGAGCCTGGTTGGGAATGATGGGTTTCAGTGTTTACCCCTTACAGGGTTTGGAATCCTGTCGGGGGTAAATACGGAACTGCTTCTCTGGCATCAAAAAAGGATTTAAAAAACATTTCTGTTCACTTTTCTTCATTTCCGGCAGACATTTATTCCAGCAATACCCTTAACGTATAGAAACTTTCGTCGTAGAATGTAAGCCGTACCAGATAGGCCCCGGCGGGTAATCCCGATGTATTGAATACAGCCATGCAGGCATTTACATTTCTTAAGGCGCTAACGACAATGCCGTTCGAAGTAAGCAGTTTTGCCAGTTTGATTTTTTTTACGGCATGTATGGATAATTGATCAACGACAGGGTCATAATATGCCCAGGCTACCGGGGCGGTTCCTATGTCGTTGACATTGGTAAGGATGGTTTGCCCCCATAACAACGGGTAGTCAGGGATGGGACAGAAGGCGTATTTATCGATAAACAAATTGCGATTAAATTGACTACTTACAAAATAGGCTCTGATCCATCCATAAAAGAATGCATTATTCTTATATATGCGGATACCAATTTTTTCCTGATTATCAAATTCACCAAGAAAATTTATTTTTCCAGAATGCCATCTTAGAGTATTGCCAGATAGAGAATCCGTTGGATAATAACTTATATATGAGACATTGCAGTCTGAATGCAAGGTTTGGATATAAGCCCAATTTCCTGCCGAAGAAGAACTTAGACAAAATAATACATCGTTGATCGAATCGTTATCAAGGTCAATTTTTAAAGTGTCACTACCAGGGGAGTCTAGTTCAATATCAGGATCATAATCAAAAATGTACAAATTCGAAAAGGTTGCCATATCCTGAGAAAAAACTACTTTTATGAAAAGCATTTCCAGGAGCATGATGAAGAAGAATATTATTGTTTTCATAACTGCTTTACTTTTATTGTGGACAAGAATGTGTGATTAAATCCAGGCTGCTGCCCAAAGGAACGCTGAAATCCCCATTAATAGTAATTCCATCCGTAGCCCTGAGTACTGTGTTCGTATTGAAGGGCAATGCAATGGTGTATCCGAAACCGCCAAGAGTAATTGTTTTGTATACGCTGAAATCAAAATCAATTAGTTGCCGTTCATTTTGGATTGACGTATCGGAAGAACAGGCACATTTAAGTTTACTAACCTTTACATAATCGATGCACATTTCATTGGGAAATCCTTCGGTTAATGGAATGCCATCAGGAGTAGCATAGCTGTCAACCGCATTGTTTAAATCAAGGTTCATGCTCATAGCAGGAATGGAATCACCTACAAAACTGCCTACCTGTTGGTTATCGAAATACCATAGAACCCGCTTAGGCGACCACTCCATGCCATACGTATGCCAGTTTGTCAAGTCATACTCGTTTAATGGAATATTGTGGCCGTATCTTCCATAAGTGTAGTCATCTTCATTGGCAGGTTTTGGACCATTATAATAGTATATTTGACCTTCAAAATAGCGTGAAGTAGCATATCCACTTGTATTTCTATAATGTGTGGTAATATTCCATGAATATTCAAAAATATCGATCTCCCTATAATTGCCATCTGAACTGTCCCACAGCCAGAAAGCAGGGAAGGCTCCCCTGTTGACTGGTAGTCTGCACCTGGCCTCAAAATAACCATACAATATCTTATTCTTTTCAGATTCTGCAATACAGATAGCACCCGATTTGTAATAAAGAATACTGTCTGCCGTTTTTTTCGTTATGTTTAAGGGAATCGTATAATCGCTTATACCGATTAATCCCTCTGCATATTCAGCTTTCAACCGCATGGTATGATCGGCTGCATTGAAAATTGCATTTTCTTTCTGGTACACCTGTCGTTCATTTTCGCCATGGGTTACACAACCCGAAAGGTGCGCTTTCCATTTCTTGTCATAGGGAATATCCATCCAGTGATCGATACTCCATGGGGAACGTGGCGGATTGAAATGATCGTAAAAAAAGGATGTCGTGTCCCAGTTCTGGTCGCCCGGTGGTTGTGCTACCAGGTTCAGGGCAAACAGAAATCCGGCAAGATAAATCAGGATGATTTGTTTCATAGCTTGTCCTCCCGGTTATTTCGTTAAGATCATCCGTTTTGTATCCACCTCCCGGCCATCGGCAATGAGGGTATAGAGGTACATGCCGGCATCCAGGGTATATCCGTCGATCGTTAACGAGGTGTTTCCCC
>DAIMEA010000568.1:0-2410 GCA_036725585.1 Prolixibacteraceae bacterium
AAGGTCGTAAAATTTGGGACTTAGTCCATATCGAACTGGTTTATTAATCCTTATTAGTGAAGCTATGAACAAGATGCTTTTCCTTTCCGCCCTCCTCTGCCTTTCGATTCTGTTGCCTGCCCAGGTTTCCTTCAAGGCAAAACCCAAAAAACAACCCGGAACAACACCGCTAAGCTTTTCCGCCCGGAGCATACAGGGAAAAACGTCGCTGAAGTCGGCTTCCTTCAGCCGGTATCCAACCTTGCCCCAATTAACGAAAGCGCCTCTGAATTCCAACGGGAACATTCAGACAAAAATCATGCAGGGTTCGTTGCCGGTTTATATCGAAAAACAGACCGGGAATCTGAAATCAACCGGGGCATTTCTCCCCGAAGATAAGGTTGCCCGGTTTTTTCAATCGGTCGATCACCTCACCCGTCTTGATGCCGCAACAACAAGTTTCCGCATCGACAAAAACGAAACCGACCGTCTGGGCATCCAGCACATCAAAGCCACGCAATATTTCAAGGGTATTGAAGTGTACGGGGCACAATCAGTTCTTCACTTAAGCACAGAAAACGAACGCTTTACTGGGCGAATCCGACACATTCAACCCGATTTCGACACGGCACCCGGGATCTCCCGCGGAGAAGCAATCCGGGTGGTTCAGTCCGATATTCAAAACCATACCTTACTCCGGCAACTTTCGGAACAGGAACAAAAACTGCTACGCTACAAAGAACCTTCTATCAAGCCATTGATCTACAAAAATCAAGACCAAAGCGACCACCTTGCCTGGGAAGTCGAAATCCGGCCCAATTTCATCGAACGATGGATCTATTTTGTAGATGCAAAGACAGGAACGATCCTCGACTTCTTCAATGCCACCTGTTCCGACGGACCGGTCACAGCCCAGGCCTACGATCGGAACAACCGGCTCAGGACCCTGAATACCTACCTGGATAACGGCACGTACATTTTGGCCGATTTTTCCCAACCCATGTACAATCAAGCGAAAAACGAAGGGATCATTGTGACGTACGATGCCAATCATACTTCTTCAAACAACCTGAATTTTTCCATTATCCAATCCGCCAATAATGAATGGAACAATGCAACGGCCGTGTCGGCCCATGCCAACACAGCCACTACCTTTCAGTATTTCTATACAACCTTTGGCCGAAACTCGATCAATGGAGATGGGGGAAACATCCTTTCCTTCATTAACGTTACCGACGACAATGGCGAATCGATGGCCAATGCCTACTGGAATGGAGAAGCTGCATTTTACGGTAACGGGGGCAGTTTATTTAAGCCACTGGCCGGAGCCCAGGATGTAATCTCCCATGAACTGGGGCACGGCGTGGTGCAAAACACCGCCAATTTGGAATACCGCGGACAGTCGGGCGCCATTAACGAAACCTATGCCGACATCTTTGGCAGCATGGTCGACCGCGAAGACTGGCTTGTAGGCGAGGACATCGTCATTCCGTCGCAGTTCCCTGCGGGTTCGATGCGGAATATGGCCGATCCGCACAACGGGCTCGCCTTTCAGGATTGGGATGCCGGCTGGCAGCCCAAGCATCTATCTGAAATTTACCTGGGCGAGGGCGACAATGGCGGGGTACACATCAACAACAGCATTGGTAACCATGCCTTCTATCTTTATGCCTCAAAAATTTCAAAGGAAAAAGCCGAACAGGTTTTTTACCGTGCCCTGGACCACTATCTCACCAAATACGCACAGTTTATCGATTTCCGGATCGCCGTAGTCCAGGCAGCCCGCGACCTTTACGGAAACAACTCGACTGAAATGACCGAAGCCGGAAAAGCATTCGATGCCGTGGGAGTTTATGGCGAAGAACCCGTAGAAAAAGAGCAGGAATATGAGGCCAATACTGGCGAGGATTTCCTGATGAGTTACGATACCGACGAAAACACCAACACCACCCTATACCGTTCGTCGGTAAACGGAGAGGATTTCCTTCCCATAACGGCAACCGACATGAAAGGAAAGGTCAGCATCACCGACGATGGTTCGGCCCTGGTTTTTGCCGGCACCGACGACTACATGAAGTTCATCCTGCTCGATGGTGACCAGATTGAAGAAAACGACCTGTCGAGCGATGCATTTTGGGACAATGTGGCCGTTTCGAAAGACGGGAACCGGGTGGCCGGCATTTCAACTGAAGTAGACACTGCCATTTATGTCTTTGACCTGGTAAGTGGAAATGCGATCAAATTTATGCTCTACAACCCCACCACCAGCCACGACAACATGAATGCAGGCGGTGTGCTTTATGCCGATGTAATTGAGTTCGACCATACCGGCGAATACCTGATCTACGATGCGCATAACGTATTAACCTCCACTACCTACGAAGATATATATTACTGGGACATTGGTTTTATCCACGTATGGGATAATCAG
>DAIMEA010000569.1:0-2401 GCA_036725585.1 Prolixibacteraceae bacterium
CCGACAAATTGAATATTGCAGCCATTGGGATCGGGGGCGTTGGTTTTCGCAATCTCAACAAGCTGAAAGACGAGAACATTGTCGCCTTATGCGATGTCGATAGCCGCTATGGGGAAAAGGCGTTTCGCCGCTGGGGCAACGCCACCCGTTACAGCGATTTCCGGGTTCTATTCGAAAAAGAAAAAGGGGTTGATGCCGTTGTAATTGCCACACCCGACCACACACATGCCGTCATTACCCTAACGGCCATGCAATTGCAGAAACATGTATTTGTTCAATCGCCCATGGCTCATTCTGTATTTGAAATGCGTCGCATGATCGAAACAGCCCGGGTTTACGACGTGGTCACACAGGTTGGAAACCAGGGTGCATCGTCCGATGAGACCCGGTCGGTTTCCGAGATCATTGCTTCGGGTTTTATTGGAGAAGTTCGGAAAATCCTGGTCTGGACCCCGCAACCCGAATGGGAACAGGCTTTGTCTTTCCCCGATGAAAAGAGCACGATCCCACGGGAACTCAACTGGGACCTGTTTCTGGGTCCTTGCGATCCTATTCCGTACCATCCCACCTTCACACCCTATGGTTGGCGGGCCTGGTGGAAATTTGGCAACGGAACGCTGGGCATTGCCGGCCCCTCTTTGCTGGAACCGGTTTTCCGGGCCTTGCAGCTCGAGGCGCCATTCGAGGTAGAAGCCTCATCGCCGGGGATCAACCTGGAAAGCGCCCCTGCCGCCCAACAAATCCGTTTCCGCTTCAAGCGCCGGAAGAACCTTCCCTATCTGGCCCTTCCCGAAGCCGAACTATACTGGTACGACGGCGGACTAAAACCCTTCATTCCGGAAGGGATTCCCTTTCAGCCCACCCAGGCATATCCCAACGGAGGCATCCTTTTTCTGGGAAGCGACGGAATCCTCTGCTGCGGCCCCGAAGGAAAAGATTATAAGGTTGTTAAAGAAGGAAGGGAAGTGGAATCCTATGTAGATAAAACGATTCACCGGATCCCCGACTCTGCCGAAGGGCACGAGAAAGACTGGGTACGCGCATGCAAAGAAGCACCGGGGAACCGACTTCCGGCCTCCACCCACTTCGAAAGCCAGTCGGCTCTGACCGAAACCCTGTTGGTGGGAAGCATGGCCGTCAGGCTCCAAACGCTACACCGAAAACTCCTCTGGGACAGCTCCCTGATGCAATTTTCCAACATCGATCCGTACGAAGAATTTGTGATTGCCCAACGGGAGAAATTTTTTATCGAAAACGGAATCCCCAAGTTTCTGATTACCGAATCCCGGCACAATGCCGCCCACTTTGTCGACCGTACCGTACGTCCGGTATACCGGGAGGGATGGAAACAGTTGTAGCTTATTTACTACTTATGACAGATTTCGTTCTACGTGTCATTTCGACGATCCCGATGGCTATCGGGAGAGGAGAAATCTACTCGCATTGCAGGGATCCCTCGTCGCTTCGCTTCCCTTGGAATGACACGCTTTTTACGACTGTCATAACCGCATTATGCTCAAAATATTGGATGAAAACTCCCAACGAAAGATTCCGTCCCCCAGCTTATCCCAGGAACTTATTCCTCAGCGCTTCGATCTGCTCGCTGTTAATAGGGATCATTCTTCCCAGCGAGGTTGCCATCACCAGCGATTTGGCGCTGAATTCGGCCACTTCGAGCCGGTCGAAGGTTTGCAGCAAACGGTCGCCGGTTACAATGAAGGAATCGTTGGCAATAAATACTGCCGGAACATTTTGGCTCAGCAATTTCGGGATGGTCCTATCGCCCCGCAATTGTTTCCCGAAGGGAACCTTGGACACATCCTGCAAAAAAATCCAGCTTTCGGGGATGGTCCGAACATCAAATTTCTGTTTCGTACAACCAAAGGCCATCAAATGAGGCGGCTGGGTAAGGATAATCGAATTAATCCCGGGATTTTCACGATAAATATTCTGGTGCAAATACAACGACCGGCTGGGTGCTTTCCCCGCTTCGGCTTTTCCGTTCCGAACCTGTACAATGTCTTCGGGTTGAATGTCCCAGCGGGCCACATTGGAAGGGGTGATCAGAAAGTCGTCCTTGTTCCACCGTACAGATACCGTTCCGTAGGAACTAATCATCAAACCCTGGTCGCACGACCGCCGGACAATAGAACATATTTCTTCCCGAATGGCTAATTCATCGGGCGGATAGGAAACATCGTGATTCCGGGGAAAATCATGGGGGACCATGGTCTCAAAAATCTCAATCTGCTCATCGGACAGAAAAACAGGTTCGCCAATGATCCGGGCATTGATGATGGTCCGCGCACAAAATTCCAGGGTTTCAAAGCGGGAATAGGCATCCATCAGGTCGCCTCCACCCAGAACCATCCCGTGATTTTCCATGATCACAGCCATATAC
>DAIMEA010000570.1:0-2380 GCA_036725585.1 Prolixibacteraceae bacterium
TCACAAATAGCCATTTCCATGATCAGCACGTCGATAAAAGCAACCCGCTCCAAATCCCAGTTGCGTAAATGATCTTTAATGATATTTCGATGCATTTCGGAATCAAGAACCGATTTCCGGAATAGTTTTTTCGTAAACTCACTATCTTCTTCATCCTTAAAGAGAGGCATCAGGGCTTTTGAAGGTAGCGTTCCGGCTTTAAACTTTCGGAAGGTTTTTAAGATCATACTGACAACAAACTCCACATCGTCGTTCCAGTAAATGCTTTCCTCTTCAAGTAATTGATACAAATCGTCCGACGGAGCAACAAGGTCGGTGTAAAAGAATTCGACCAAGTCACGATCGGACTCAAAAGATGTGTCATTCTCGTTCATGTAATGAAGATATTCGGCTGAATGAGAAAGTTGCTGATACATCTTTTTGATAAATTCGGGATAATTGACCCAGGATATTTTTGATTTTTCCAGGTACTTCTCGAGTTGCTCGTTACTCGATATTTTTGCAATAAGTTCATTATTGATGAACTTCATGTTTGGATTTAAATCACTTTCGGTGGGTATTTGTTTTTGCTTGTTTTGCTCCAAACGATTTAATGCAAACCTCTGAACATCAACAATTAGTTCTAGTAATAGGTGATAGAGATCGTACGATTTTTGTAAAGAAAAGAAGAGTTCCTTTTCAGCGAGGTTGATTGTCTGATTGGGCGAACAATGGAATGCATACAACGATTGCATTACCTTGATACGAATAATTCGGCGACTGATCATTAAAAAGAACTGAATAATTTTGCTACAAAAATAACTTTTTTTCTTTTGCTGGAAAGCAGCAGAACCCGGGTAAGCACAAACTTTACCGATTCTTCACGTTTCCATAACGAAAATAGGATACCCCATTGCTTCCTTATTGTTCCGGAATCGGGTGCGGGGTATCTTCGTTTTCGTCGTTATCCGTCTCACTATCTTCGCTTTCGTAATCCGGGAGCGGCGGTCCGTATTTCCGGTACAAGAAGGAAAGCAGGGTTCCTGAAGCGGCCCCTGATAAATGCCCTTCCCATGAAATGGCCGAATCGGTCGGGAACAATCCCCACAAGAATCCTCCATATAAAAACGTAACAATCAGCGAAATGCTTAGAAGTCGTATGTCGCGACGGAATAATCCGGAAAAGAACAGAAAAGCAGCAAGCCCGTAAATAATACCACTGGCACCCACATGCCACGATTCCCGACCGTCGATCCAGAGTAAGGCTCCCGATAGAAAATAATTGAAAACAAAAACCCGCATAGCGACTTTTCGATAGAAATAGAATAAGGCTAGTGCCAACACAAAAAAGGATGCTGAGTTTCCTGCCAGATGGGAAAAGTCGGCATGAACCAGAGGGGAAAGTACGATGCCGCGTAAACCATCCAATTGTCGGGGATAGACGCCCCATTGGATAAAACGAACATCGAGCATGATCTCGGCAAGCTTTACCATCCAGAAAATAACAAGAAACAAAATGGGAATAACCAGGCTGTACCGGAAAATTTTATTGTCGAGCGCTTCTTCTTCGGCTGTCAGACGGGATGGAAAATATCGAAAGGTGAATTTATTCATTCAGTAGTTTTTCCAGTTCATGGCAAAAATCAAGAATATCTTCCTCCTGGGTATCGAACGAAGTCATCCACCGTACTTCATGTTTTTCTTCATTCCAGGGATAAAAGAAATATTTTTCGAGAAGGCGGTCACGAATTTTATCGTCGAGGACGGCAAACACAGCGTTTGCTTCCACCTTTTGGGTGAGGGTAATGCCCAATGCAGAAACTTTTTGGGCGAGCATTGCGGCCATTCTATTGGCATGCAGGGCATTATCTTTCCAATAATCGTGCGACAAGTAGGCCAGAAACTGAGCGGCTACAAAGCGCATCTTTGAATATAACTGAGCCGATTGTTTCCGGAAATAGGGAGCGTTTTCCGAAAGGCGTTTATCGAAAAACACGACGGCTTCGCCCATAAGCATTCCGTTTTTGGTACCGCCAAAGGATAGAACATCAACGCCGGCATCAACCGTAAACGCAGCAAAGGGCACATTAAGCGCAACGGCAGCATTGGCGATTCGGGCACCGTCCATGTGGAGATACATCGAATGTTTATGGGCCAGGTCGCTCAGCGCTTTAATTTCGTCGATGGAATACAGGGTTCCCATTTCACTTACCTGAGAAATGGAAAGAATCTTTGGTTGGCTGTGATGTTCAAAACCAAAGCCGTGCAAGCGGGATTTAACCAATTCGGGCGTGAGTTTGCCATCGGTTGTTTCAACGGCAATCAGCTTACAACCTGCAATTTTTTCGGGGGCACCACATTCGTCACTCAGTAATTTGCCCTGCAACGGCCCATATTGCGG
>DAIMEA010000571.1:0-2366 GCA_036725585.1 Prolixibacteraceae bacterium
TAACTCTTCGTTGTTATGAATGAGGTTTGATGTAAGTTGCATGTTCTCAATCTTCAGCCGGTGAATTTCCAGGGCGCTGTCGATGGTGCTTTTGATGTCGTCTTCTTTCCAGGGTTTTTCGATGTACTGAAAAATATTCAATTCATTCACTGCATCGCGCAGGATGTCGTAATCGGTGTAGGCTGTAATCAGGATCCGGTTTAGGTCGGGGTACTTGTGAATGGCGGTTTTTAGAAAATCGACTCCACTCATGCCGGGCATCCGCTGATCGGTCAGGATCAGGTCGATCTTGTTTTCTTCGAGGAGCTTAAGCCCCTCGGGCCCGGATGAGGCGGTTAAAATGTTATAGTGCTTACGGAAGGTGTTCCGGAAGATTCTGAGGTTCGACTCTTCATCATCGACGTAAAGGATGGTATAATTTTTCTCAGGCATCATTGGCGATCGCTTTTTGGATAATGATTTTAAGTTCGTTCTGGTCCCAGGGCTTGGCGATGAATTGGAAAAGCTTGTATTTTTTATAGGCCATTTCAATATCTTCATAGTCGCTGTATCCGGAAATAATCAGCCGGCCGGGAGGAATTTCGGGATACTTCTCCTGAACCATCGAAAGAAACTGAACCCCGGTAATGTCGGGCATTCGTTGGTCGGTAATAATCAGGTCGATCGATTGATTTTCAAGAATCTTCATTCCGTCTTTAGCCGAGCGGGCTGTAAAAATGGTGTAATCCCGCCGAAATGTATTCTTAAACACGCGGAGATTGATCTCTTCGTCGTCGATGTATAATATGCTCTTCCGTGTGTTGATCATGGCTTTTTGTCCCGATTGATATTGCAAGGTAATGAAATTGTAAAAATGCTGCCCTTATTTCGGTCACTTTTTACATCGATGGTTCCATCGTGGTCTTTAATGATGCCAAAACTGATTGAAAGTCCCAGCCCCACACCTTTTCCCACGCTTTTGGTCGTAAAAAAGGGGTCAAAAATTTTTCCCAGGTTTTCGGGATGAATCCCTTCACCGGTATCTTCAACCTCGATGGTTATTCGGTCTTCTCCCTCCAATCGGGTACGGATCGTAATTGTTCCTTTTTTGTCGATGGCGTCGATGGCGTTGGACAGTAGGTTCATAAACACCTGGTTGAGTTTCCCGGGATAGCACTCTATCTGGGGTAGTTGCCGGTAGTCCTTCACAATTTCGATGTGGTTCTTGAATTTATTCCGGAGAAGCAACAACGAAGAATCAATCCCTTCGTGGATATTGTAATATTGCAAAGCATCCTTGTCGATGCGGGAAAAATTGCGCAAGCCCTTTATGATGTCGGCTGCCCGTTCGGCGCCAATGCGAATATCGTCGATGGTTTGGGGAATGATTTCCATGATTTCGTCAAAATCCCGTTCGGTTTTAAGGGCTTCCACCCGGTCGATCAGTTCGTTTATCCCACTGTTTTTCAAAAGTTCATCCACTTCTTCAATGAAGATCCTCAAATCATTCATGTCGTTGTTCAGGCTGTTGATTCCGGTATAGATGAAGTTCACCGGATTGTTTATTTCATGGGCAATGCCCGCTGTGAGGACACCCAGAGAAGCCATTTTTTCGGAGGCAACCAGTTGCGATTGGGCTTCGCTTAACCGGCGAATGGTATCGTATAAACTTTTATTCGTTGCGTTTAACCGGGCATTGATCTGCTCCATTTTTTTCTTTTGTTGGGTAAGGATTTTGTTCTTTTTTGCCTTACTTCGAAATCCATAAATAAGGGAAAGAAGGGCGACAATCGATAAAAAGCCGGCAAGTGTGGTCAAAAGGCTGATTTGTTTTTGTCTTCGGATTAATTCGCCCTGTTCCACCAGTTCAATATTTTTCTGGTCGATCTCCAACCATAGACTGTCGAGAATTTTTTTGCTTTCCCGAATATCGTTTTGTTGTTGCTGGTTATAGCTTTCCTGTTCGGTAATTTCGAGTTCTTGCTCTTTCAGTGACATGCGTTGCATGTTCAGTTCCTTCAACTGGCGAAGAATTTCTTTTTTGTGCGACGCTATTTCCTGTTCATGGGCTTCGATTTCCTTTAAGCCGTTTTCAATTTTGGTGTTTTGTTCTGCGAGCATGCTTTTCTGTTCCAAAATGCGGTCCTGCTGCCGGTCGATTTGTTCCCGGCTTTGTGTGATGGTTTCATTCAACCGGAAGATCGAATCGGCAATTTGTTGCATCTGGCGCTGCATCGAATCCATGGATTGCTGCGACGAACGATAAAGCCGGGCAATGTCAATCTCGGTGCCTCCCATGAGCAATATCTCCGGATCGATCGTCAGCCCATGGTTGATGACATTCGCCTTATTTACTTCAAAAACAAGGGACTGTTCGCTGTTTTCGA
>DAIMEA010000572.1:0-2361 GCA_036725585.1 Prolixibacteraceae bacterium
CCTCCCGTAAAATCGGGTACATTATGACCCACCACCGATCGGTCGTTTTCGTCGATGAGACCATCGTTGTTAATATCAACGACCTTAATCTGGCCCACTTTAAACGTTTTGCCCGATGTTTCGTTGAGTTGTGCCATTTCCAGGGAATCCTTTATTTGCCATATTCCATCATTTTGATAGGTATAAAAAGAATTTACCGGATATCCGAGGAACCATTGATTCACCAAATCGTCCAGTCCGTTTCCGTAAAGTTCCACCAATTTTTCCTGGTTATGGCTTAAAACCAGGTCGGTTTCCCATTTGAATCCTCCGGGACTGTCGATATTAATGGTACTCAGCGTTAATTCGACACCTTTGTTATTCACTTTGCCGATGTTTGCCCGAACGGTTGAGTAGCCGGTTACCGAAGGGATGGCTTTATCCAGCAACAGGTCGTGGGTGTCGTTGTTGTATATTTCCAGCGATCCGGTGATTCTGTTTCCAAAGAAGCCAAAATCCAAACCGGCATTTAATGAAGTCGTTTTTTCCCATCCAACATTTCGGGTAGCAATTCGGTCGGGAGAATACCCTTTTGCCGGTTCTTCACCAAATACATAAAACGATTCTTTAATGGTTCCGTCGGTTTCGTAGGGCCCTGTTCCCGACTGGCCTGTAGTTCCATATCCCAGTCGGAGTTTCAATTGATCGACGGCAGTGGCGTTTTGCATGAAGGGCTCTTCACTTATTTTCCAGGCCAAAGCTACCGACGGGAAGTAGTCCCAGTTGTTTTCCAAAAGCTTATCGGGGTCGTCGTAGAATTTGGATGTTCCGTCGTACCTTAATGTCGCTGTTAACAAATATTTGTCCATTAAACTGTAATTGATCCTTCCCATAAACGAGGCAATTTGCTCGCGGGAATAGTCCGATGCAAGGTTTAAAAGCGTTGGGTCGACCAAAGTTTGCATCTTATGCCACAGCTGGGTCGTATACGGGTAATTTTGTCCTTCCATCATGGTATATTCCCACTGTTTGGCCCCGGCGCTTTGCAGCAGGGTAATGCCCAGGTTGTGAATGCCAAATTCCTTGTTGTAGAACAAAAGGTTTTCAACGGTCCAGTTCATGTCCTGCCATGTACGGTAGCGGGCCCAGTTTTCACTTCCGAACCGTTGAGTCGAATTTGCATCCTGAAAATCACCATACCCACGGTGTTTGTAATCGTGCCCGATATTGATCCGGTACTTCAGATCTTTAAAAAAGATAATCTCGGCATAATAACTACCAATGTAGCGGGAAATGGTTTCTTCCGTAGTGTTTAACTGGTTATCGCGAAGCGGATTAAGAATGGCGCTGTTAAAAGGCTGCATAATAAAATTGCCGACCGTATCGTAGGGCATGGTTATGGGGATTTGGCTGGCAATTGCTCCGTATATTCCATAACCCGGATCGTTCTTTGTTTGGCTGAACGTACTGCTCACCCCAATCCGGAACCAGGGCAGAGGTTGGAAATCGAGGTTTAAACGAGGGGTTACCCTCTGGTATTTTTGTCCGTATTCAATTCCTTCACGATCGATATAGCCCACAGAAAACATAGCCCGCAAGGTCTCTGTCCCTCCCAAAACATTGAACTGGTGGTTATGGGTAACGCCTGTGCGCAAGGCTTCGCTTTCCCAATCATAGGTCCGTACATTGTCCGGATTGTATACCGGCACCTGGTCAACGCCCCAGCGTTCTTTTTCTTCCGCTGTGGTGGGGCGCATTTTTACGATTTCTTTTTCATAATCTTCCCACTCGTAACCCATTTTAACCGACTCCCAGCAAACGGGTTCATATCTTCCCAGGTTCTTTTTGTCCAGAACAGGGTCGGGGTATAAAGGGGCATATCTTCCGGCTCCACGCATCAAATCGCGAAGCACTTCCGTCCATTCATCCCCGGTTGCCAAATCAAATTTGACCAGAGGTGATTCCAGGCTAAGCGATCCTTCATAATTTACAGAGAACTGACCCGCTTTCCCTCTTTTTGTGGTGACGAGTATAACGCCATTGGCTGCCCGTGAACCATAAATAGCAGTAGCCGACGCATCTTTTAAAACTTCCACGGATTCGATATCCATGGGGTTCAGTTCGTTGATACCCGCTTCAACAGGGATGCCGTCGATAATGTACATCGGATCGTTGTTGGCTTTGATTGACCGGTTCCCCCGAACCCGAACCATTGGGGCGCTGCTGGCCGAAAAGCCCGTATTTACGATATCGACACCGGCAGCCCTTCCCTGCAATGCCTGGTTCACATTATACACAGGCATTTCTTTAAGAACGCTTTCCGATACCGAAGATAAAGAGCCTGTTATATCGGTCTTTTTGACGGTTCCGTAACCCACAACC
>DAIMEA010000573.1:0-2356 GCA_036725585.1 Prolixibacteraceae bacterium
CCAATTGTCCCGAATGGGCCCATCATGCCGTGTTCTATCAAATTTATCCCCAAACATTTTATGATACCAATGGTGATGGTATTGGCGATCTGAACGGGATTATCGAAAAACTCGACTATGTGAAAAGCTTGGGGGCAGATGCCATCTGGCTGAATCCATTTTTTGAATCTCCCTTTTATGATGCGGGTTTTGATATCTCGGATTATTACAAGGTTGCCCCACGGTATGGTACCAACGACGATGCCAAACGCCTGTTTGAAGAGGCGCACAGGCGGGGGATCAAAGTGTTGTTCGACTATGTGATCAGTTATTCTTCGATTGAGCATCCCTGGTTTAAAGAATCGGCAAAACAGGAACCCAACAAATATTCGAACTGGTACATCTGGACCGACAATACCTGGATCAATCCGCCCGATGAATTCAAGGACTCGTTCATTAAAGGATACAGCCGCCGGAATGGTCAGTATATGCGAAATTTTTACTGGAGCCAGCCTGCGTTGAATTACGGTTTTGCCAAACCCGACAAACCCTGGATGCTCCCGACCGACCATCCCGATGTGCTGGCTATGCGCGAAGAAATGAAAAACATTCTGCGTTTCTGGATGGACATGGGTGCCGATGGTTTCCGGGCCGATATGGCCGGTGCCCTGGTGAAAAATGCCAACATCCAGGGGAACGATCAGTTTTTTAATACCCGCGACGAGGCAACGAAAAAATTCTGGCAGGAGATTCGCCAATTGATGGATACCGAATACCCGGGTTCGTTCATGATTGCCGAGTGGTCGGGGCCGAAAGATGCCCTCGACAACGCGTTTCATGCCGACTTTTTTCATTGGTTCAACGGATACAACGATTTGACCCAGAAAGAAAGCTGGCGCATCCTGAATGGCTGTTCCGAGGGACACAGCTTCTTCGATAAGGAGGGGAAAGGAAACATCCGGGCCTTCCTCGATAGTTACATGGAGCAATACGAAGCAACCAAAGATAAGGGCTATATTTCCATACCTCTTGGAAATCATGACAATGCCCGGATCAATGTAAATCGCTCGGATAAGGAGCTGGAACTGATTTATGCTTTCGGACTGACCATTCCTGGTCTTCCCTTTATTTATTATGGCAACGAAATTGGCATGCGCCAGTTATACGGCCTGCCCAATGTGGAAGGTGCTTACCCGCCCCGTTCGGGGAACCGGACACCCATGCAGTGGGCTCCAGAAAAAAACCTGGGCTTCTCGACGGCCGATGCCGAAAAGCTCTATCTGCCTGTCGATCCGGCCCCCAATGCCCCCAATGTGGCTGATCAGGAGAACAAGCCCTATTCCTTGCTGAACAAATTCAGGGCCCTGGCTGAACTGAAAGAAAACGAACCGGCACTGGCGGCCTATGCCGAGTTTGTTCCGGTATATGCCAAAACCAATAAGTATCCCTTTGTTTACGCACGGGCCAACGATTCGGAAGTCATTCTTTGTTTTTTTAATCCGGCCAACCGATACGAGACCGCTGTTTTTGAACTGGAGAAGAAGATCAAACACGAAAAACGGATAATGGGGGATAATCTGATTTTCGACGCAAAGGGGAGAAGGTATACCGTTGAAATGCCCCCGGTGAGTTATGCGCTCTACAAAGTAAAGTTTTAGAAATGTTGAGTTTTGGGATCTTAAGGCCGGAGCTTCCTGCTTTATCCGATCAATGATTTTACATTTTCCCCGATTTCTGCCGGATCAGATCCTGAACTGTTGCATAAGGGTGCGGATAGCGCCCTTTTTCTTTTGTATAGGATTTCATCCAGATTTTGGAATAGATCTGGACTGCTTCAGACGGACAAAAATTCAAACAGGCATAACAAAGAAAACACTCGATATTGTGCTGCCAGTGTGGTTTTTCTTCTTTCTTCTGGGAAATCTTGCCCGAGGGGCATACATTTTTACAAATTCCACAAGTCGTACATAAATCGTTGGCATAGAAGTATTTTTTGACCCTCGGAGATAACGATAGCGTTGTGAATGCTATAAACTTTTCCAAAAGAGTATTCAGTAACTTATTATTTGTAAATGAGATACCGGTATTTTCGTCTTCGTTATAGCGCTTATTGTTTCGAATGAAGGGTAGAATTGAATGAATTTTTTCGAGTGCTTTTTGATGTATTTCCAACAATTGTTCGTTTTTTGGTACAGAAAAGTAGGACAACTTCGGGTCGTTTAATGCCATGTTGACGATAAAACCGGAATGCAGTTCTTTCCCTTTACTCCTCAAAAGTTTCCGGATTAAACGAAATCCCCTGAAAACAGTTCCTCCACGTGTTGTAACGGCGAAGATGTAACAACTGTTTGGGAAAGCACTTCGTTCAAGAAATTGT
>DAIMEA010000574.1:0-2336 GCA_036725585.1 Prolixibacteraceae bacterium
TTGATTGATTGATTGATTGATTGATTGATTGATTGATTGATTGATTGATTGATTGATTGATCAATCGAAGGACATTTTTTCTCATAATTATACGGTATTAGGTAAATGATTTTCCGAAAGTTAAGGCGCCAGAAACGTAAAAACAAAAAAATTGTATGAACAGCAGGAAAAACTTCGTGAGGGGTCGTTTTTTTGATGTAAATGGCATTCTTATAAACCCGACAGGTTTCGGAACCCTGTCGGGAGTAAATATTGAACAGCTTCTCTGGCATCAAAAAAGGATTCAAAAAACATTTCTGTTACTTTTCTTCATTCCCGACAGACATCTACTCCAGCAATACCCTAAGCGTATAAATACTTTCGTCGTAGAAAGTGAGCCGGACCAAATAGGCACCGGCTGGCAAATCCGATGTATTGAATACAGCCATGTAGGCATTTATATTTCTTAAGGTGCGAACGACAATACCGTTCATTGTAACCAGTTTTGCCTGTTTGATTTTTTTTACGGCATGTATGGATAATTGATCAACGACAGGGTCATAAAAAGCCCAGGCCAACGGGGCGGTTCCTATGTCGTTAACATCGGTAAGAACGGTTTGCCCCCACAGTAGCGGGTAGCCAGGGATGGGGCAAAAGGCATATTGGTCGACAAAAAAACTAAATGTATCCGAATAAATTTGATAACCCCTTAACCATCCATAATAGTACTGATTATTAATTGAAAATCTTAATGCAAGTTTTTTGTGATTATCATACTCAATCCATGCTGATTGAATAGTCCTCCAACGCAGCGAGTCACAGGTTAAAAGGTCTAAACAGTAATCATCAGGGAAAAAAGCATATTGACAATCCGGATTAATTGATTTAAGATAACAATAGGTTCCGCCAGATGTAAATACTAGATAAAATGCAATGTCTGAAATGCAATCCTGATTAATATCAATTTTTAAGGTATCAACCTGGTATCGTAAAAGTGTATCCGGAATGAAATCGTGAAAATAAATTTTGTTTTCATTCTGGATTGCCTGTGGAAACAATTGTTTTACAAACATAATTTCCAGAAGTATGATTAGGAAAATATATAATGTTTTCATATCTGCTAAACTTTTATTGGGAACAAGAATGTGTGATTAAATCCAGGCTGCTGCCCAAAGGAACGCTAAAATCTCCATTAATAGTAATTCCTTCCGTAGCCCGGAGCACTGTGTTCGTATTGGAAGGCAATGCAATGGCGTTTCCGAAACCGCCAAGAGTAATTGTTTTGTATACGCTGAAATCAAAATCAATTAGTTGCCGTTCATTTTGGATTGACGTATCGGAAGAACAGGCACATTTAAGTTTACTAACCTTTACATAATCGATGCACATTTCATTGGGAAATCCTTCGGTTAATGGAATGCCATCAGGAGTAGCATAGCTGTCAACCGCATTGTTTAAATCAAGGTTCATGCTCATAGCAGGAATGGAATCACCTACAAAACTGCCTACCTGTTGGTTATCGAAATACCATAGAACCCGCTTAGGCGACCACTCCATGCCATACGTATGCCAGTTTGTCAAGTCATACTCGTTTAATGGAATATTGTGGCCGTATCTTCCATAAGTGTAGTCATCTTCATTGGCAGGTTTTGGACCATTATAATAGTATATTTGACCTTCAAAATAGCGTGAAGTAGCATATCCACTTGTATTTCTATAATGTGTGGTAATATTCCATGAATATTCAAAAATATCGATCTCCCTATAATTGCCATCTGAACTGTCCCACAGCCAGAAAGCAGGGAAGGCTCCCCTGTTGACTGGTAGTCTGCACCTGGCCTCAAAATAACCATACAATATCTTATTCTTTTCAGATTCTGCAATACAGATAGCACCCGATTTGTAATAAAGAATACTGTCTGCCGTTTTTTTCGTTATGTTTAAGGGAATCGTATAATCGCTTATACCGATTAATCCCTCTGCATATTCAGCTTTCAACCGCATGGTATGATCGGCTGCATTGAAAATTGCATTTTCTTTCTGGTACACCTGTCGTTCATTTTCGCCATGGGTTACACAACCCGAAAGGTGCGCTTTCCATTTCTTGTCATAGGGAATATCCATCCAGTGATCGATACTCCATGGGGAACGTGGCGGATTGAAATGATCGTAAAAAAAGGGTGTCGTGTCCCAGTTCTGGTCGCCCGGTGGTTGTGCTGCCAGGTTCAGGGCAAACAGAAACCCGGCAAAATAAATCAGGATGATTTGTTTCATAGCTTGTCCTCCCGGTTACTTCGTTAAGATCATCCGTTTCGTATCCACCTCCCGGCCATCGGCAATGAGGGTATAAAGGTACA
>DAIMEA010000575.1:0-2330 GCA_036725585.1 Prolixibacteraceae bacterium
CGTATAATTCGCCCCACCCTACTGGGGCTCCGGCAGGAAAATATTCCGTACAAAGGCTTTATTTTTTTCGGTTTAATCAATTGCGGAGGCGATCCCTTTGTCATTGAATACAATGTGCGAATGGGCGATCCGGAAACAGAGGCCGTTGTATTACGAATTGAATCGGATTTTGCCGAACTGCTTGAGGGTGTTGCCCGGGAAACGCTCGACACTAAACCCCTCGAAACCGACCCCCGTGCAGCGGCTACGGTCATGATGGTCTCAGGAGGCTATCCGGGCGACTACGAAAAAGGGAAAGCCGTTTCGGGGCTCGATTCCGTGCGCGACAGCATCGTATTCCATGCCGGAACGACCGACAAAAACGACCAGGTCGTTACCGCTGGCGGAAGAGTGCTTGCCGTCAGTTCGTACGGCAAAACCTTTCACGAAGCGCTGGAACACTCGTACCATAGCACTTCGCTGATTCATTTCGACGGATGTTATTACCGAAAAGACCTGGGTTTTGATTTGAACGAATAAACCAGCAGTACCCTGCTATGGCGGGCGCAGAAGAGAATCCGGAACGTTTTACAGATAGTGATTGTTGATGTTTTTACGTATTTTCAAATCAAACAGCGTTTATAACTTCTTTCTGGTTCCGTTAACCGGAATACTCTTACTATTGGGGTCGTTCCTGCATCCCGAATCCCTTCCCCGGGCTATCGTTCCCTTTTCCCTTCCCTTTCCCGTGCCCGAAGTACCCGGAACCATCGCGGTTTGGATTAATTTTGGCCTGATCCTCATCCTTTGTTTTCAGCTTTTGTTCATCAACGCACGTTATAGTTTCGTCCGGGCCCGAACATTCCTGCCTGCTTATCTTTTTCTCTTCATTGTTTTGGCCCTTCCCGATTTACACACGGTGCAACCCGTTTTCATCTCTGCTGTTTTTCTGATCCAGGCCATTAAACGGACTTTCGATGCATACGAAGCGGGGAAAGCGCATAGCCATGCCTTCGATGCCGGTTTTTTCACCGGGCTTGCAGGCCTGTTTTACCTACCGGCAAACTTATTCGTTCTTTTAATCCCTGTGAACATCTATACCATCAAAGCAAAAAACGGCTGGCGGGAATTTGTCACACCCTTTGTCGGTGTGCTCCTCCCCTGGACATTCACCGTATCGGCTTACTACATTTTCAGCGATCCGGCCATACTTCTTTCTCTCCTGAAAGAGCAATTCATTAGAAACGAATCGTCCATCCTGCTGCAATGGCCCGTGCGAACCTATTTCATCTACCTGATTATCATCACCCTTATTTCAAGTGTGTTTATCATCACCCAGTACGATGAAAAAAAGATCAGCACCCGGCGCTATTTCAAAATTTTATTCTTCTATTTCGTTTCTTCATTAATATTCTTTATTTTTCGGCCGGTTTCATTTGAAATACTGGTAATTTTGGCTCTACCGCTCTCCTTTCTCATCACAAACTATCTGACGTTCATGCGACGCCGGATATGGGCCGAATTGTTTTTCACAATACTGATCCTTATTTCCGTCAGCTTGCAATTTTTTTACTGAATGAACGAAGACAGGGCAACACTGGGAATTTATGGCATTCAAGACCGGGTCGACACGGTATGGCCGCACTATGTACACGACCATGGCATGGTCCTTATGGAAAACGGCCGGATTGAAACGTTTCTTCAACTTGAACGGATCACCCGCCGCAAAAGAGACAACAAGCTTTATGCCCACCTGACTTCCCTGGTAAAGGAAGCAAAATGGGTGGAACGGGATTTTGATGTCGTTTGTGCCGACAACGTGGTAGGACGCGCCATGATCACTACCGACGGGCAAATTCGTTTTGAAGCCCCCTTAAACAACCGTTTGACCAAGGACATGGAAAAGGGCAAGTTGTGGTGGATCCATCGCGAAATCGACGGTTATGTGCTGAACCATGAGCTTGCCCACATTTTTTCGTGCCTTCCCTTTTTTGGCGATTTTGAAGAAAACAGCCTACTCGTTCATTTCGATGGCGGGGCCAGCCTTTCCAATTTCTCGGCGTGGATGTACCGTATGGGGAAAATTGTACCGGTGGAACACCACTGGGAGTTGAAAACCTTCACCTCGCTTTACAACGCCAATGCCCTCACCTTCGGGATTATCGGAGCCGGAATCGAAGACCAGAACAGTGTGCCCGGCAAGTTGATGGGCTATGCTGCCCTGGGAAGTTACAACGAAGACATCGACTTTTGGTTGCGGCAGAACAATTGGTTTGGTGAGATATGGGGCAAGCGCTCCATCTTCTTTGAAAAAGCCAAAGCCGATTTCGGTATCGATTTGAAATCGTTCG
>DAIMEA010000576.1:0-2328 GCA_036725585.1 Prolixibacteraceae bacterium
CCCAAGGGCGGATCCCAGAAAGGCCGCCATTCCCTTCCGGCTGACCGACACTTCGGTCGATTCCATCAATTCGGAACTGGATACGAAGATTTTGGTGGTGAAATACATAAACCATTACGAAGGGTATTACGACCAAACCGGGACCGTTAACAGCTTCGATGCAGGCGGAAATCCGACCGGAAGCGAGGAGCTGAACAATGTCATTACCTTTACAACAGCCCGTCTCGATACCGTTATTTCCGACGGGATGATGAACCAGATTGGCGCTGCATATGCCATGAAATTGGTTGTGAATGCCGATCAGTCGGTAACTTTGGGAAACACGGCCGGATCGGCTGCCAACCCGGTTACCTCCGACGGGGCATGTACCTTTAACCGCGAAACCTCAACGTTTACCCTGAATTACCGGGTTACCCAGGCTTCGGGCGATTACAAAAAAGTTTCCGTCCATTTGGTATGGAGAAACAGGGTGCGCGACGAGATTAACGAGTGGAGACGATAGCTTAACGAATCAAAATAGAGTAGAAACGCAATCGTTTTTTTAGAGTACATTAGTTATTTGTGGGGAGAAAGACCGGGGCTTTATTGCTTTGGTCTTTCCTTTTTCAATCGTTCAGCCCCCTATTCTTGCCTGTAAGCCGTGCCGGGAGAAACAGGCAAGAGCCCTTTCCATTTCTTCGCCGTTGGGTTCCTGAAGCTTTTCTGCCGGATTTTCTTTGCCGAGGCGTTTGTATTTTCCGGATGCTATGTTATGATAGGGCAGAAGGTTGATCTCCCGGATATTCCCGTCCAAACCGCTAAGGAAAAGCGCAAATTGTTCAACGCTCTCCCTGTCGGAGTTCACGTTGTGTATAAAGGGAATCCGGATCTGGAGAGGCGCTCCTTCACAGGCCAAAATACGCAGGTTCTTCAGGATGATTTCGTTCGAAACGCCCGTATAAAACCTGTGCTTTTGCTCATCGACCAGTTTCAGATCGTACAAAAATAAATCGGTATGGCGGGCAACTTCCCGTATGTTTTCCGTTTTGGCATAGCCCGATGTATCGACAGTCCGGTGAATATCATGTTCGCCACAGGCCTTCAGCATCTCCAACAACAGGGGGTAATGAAACAAAGGCTCGCCACCCGAAAAGGTTACTCCGCCCCCCGTTTGATCGAATACCAGTCGTTCCTTTTCGAGCAATGCCAGCAATGCTTCGGTTGACAGAGTCCGGCCGCTAATCTCCATGGCCTTGCCCGGGCAGGCATCGACGCATAAACCGCACAGGTGGCATTTGTCGGCATCGGTAACAATTCCTTGGTGCGTAAGTGTCAGGGCCTGGTTGGGGCACACCCGTATGCAGTCTCTCGCCCCGATGCACTTCGACTCCCAATACATTTTTTCCTGCTTTGGCGAAAAACTTTCCGGATTGTGGCACCAGGTACAACGAAGCGGGCAGCCCTTAAAAAAAACCGTAGTCCGGATACCCGGGCCATCGTTAATGGAATAATGCTTCACATCGAAAATCAGGCTGTCGCGCTTATGGATGGTATTCGTTTGATGCATCGGTGAAAACGTTTCAAAATTATATTTTATATTACTGCCCGGTTAAAACAACCGATTCTGCACAAGGTGTCATTCCGACGAACCCGATGGCTATCGGGAGAGGAGAATTGAAAATCGACGGAGTCACATCTGCCGATACAAAGGATCCCTCGTCGCTTCGCTTCCCTCGGGATGACACCAGATGAGGAATCCTTTTAACCAAACGACTCGTTGATGGTCCGTTCAATAATTTCGGTTTGCAGGTCGTCGTTCATGTCGTTGAAATAATCGCTGTAGCCGGCCATGCGGACCATCAGGTCTTTGTATTCCTCCGGATGCTCACGGGCCGCATTCAGGGTGGCCGCATCCACAATGTTAAACTGGACGTGGTGTCCGCCCATTGTGAAATAGCTTCGGATCAGCATCCCCAGTTTCGTCAGGTCCTGATCGGTTTTTAGCAGCGAGGGCAGAAAGCGGAGGTTCAACAGGGTCCCGCCCGACTTAAGCTGATCGAGCTTCGCCAGCGAACGGGTCACGGCCAGCGGCCCGTGGGTGTCGCAACCATGCGAGGGCGACGTGCCGTCGGAAATCGATTTATGGGCAAGCCGACCATTGGGCGTGGCACCAAGTACCTTCCCGAAATAAATGTGGCAGGTTGTGGAAAGCATGTTCACATGGTGGCTTTCTCCCTTTATGTTGGGCTTCCCGTCGATGGCGTTCAAGAGGTCGTTATAAACCTTCACGGCAAGCGAATCGGCATATGCATCGTCGTTGCCAAAGAAAGGGGTGCGATTGAGGATAAA